>NZ_NFLO01000004.1:0-243583 GCF_002160935.1 Drancourtella sp. An12
AACTATATGAGCAGACACAGACAAACGAACTGCTCTTAGTAAGTTAAGATGAGGATAAATTTCTCATTTTAACTTGCGCTAAATCTTGACATAGGACCAATATAGACTAATATAGAAAAATGTGTTAATATAAAATTAATTTTCAGGTAGGAAGGAGGAGCAAATATGGAAATTATTCAGGTGAAGAATAGCGATTTGCACGAAAAGTTAAAAAGGAGATGTTCGGTTTGGTATACTTGTACGTCAGGTATGTGATTTGGGAGGTGAGGGAGTTAAAAGTCTTGATTTACTTCATGTAATCACAGGAAAGAAATTAATTAAAGATCATATTAATTATATTGATAATTTAAAAATCAGGTGTGATAACACTGGAAATATAGGATTGGGAAATGAAATGTGTTATGCTTCGTATAAAAATGGATTTACTATTCGGGCAAGTGGGAAAGTCGAAAAATGTACGGTTGCATTAAATAAATCACAAAATGAAGTAGGATATATAGACGGATATGGTAATTTACATTTGGATTTGAAAAAAAATGAAGTGTGGAGCGAAAACATTTTATATGACAAATGTTTTTCTTGCAATAAGATATTTTCATGTTTAAATAACATGTGTCCATTTAAAAGAATAATGACTGAAAATTATATCTGTGATAATTACCAAAGTTTTGAAGATGAGGGATAAAGAATGAAATCTTTTATGAAACATTACAAATTTGAAAGTTCTATTATTATTTTCGAATTACTGTTTCAAAATTTACTTCTCTTAGGTAGTACGCTCATTACGATGTACATGGCAAAGCTTGTAATGGAAGGGGATTTGCGAGGAATTTTGATTTGTTCTGCTGGGATCATGATTCTCTATCTGATACTTCACCTCTTATTTTGGAGTTACGATGTTCATCTCACGAAAGTAATCGCAAAAATCAATCAAGCCATGCGGGAGAATCTGAATCATCAGATGTTAAGTAAATCTGTTGAACAATTAAAAAAAGGTGATTCCGGAGAGTATTTATCCTGGTACATTAATGATTTAAAAGAAGCGGAAGAAAAAGGCATCCGTAATTTTTATGATGCCATAGATGAAATCATTAAGTTAGTGTTAGGCATTATTGTACTAGGAGCAATTAATTGGCAGCTTTTGCTTTGCACACTGATTACAACAGGTATGGTTTATGTATTGTCCCATCGTTTTGGAAACGATGTGAAACAAGAGTCTGAAAAAGTGTCTGCAATATGGGAAAAATTTACGAAAGCAGTAAAAGAACAGATAGGGGGAGTCAGAGTTCTTAAATATTTCGGATACCAAGATCGATTTCAACGTCAGATTGAAGGAGAATCAAAAGAGCTGGAAAAACAAAGATATATATATGTGAAAACCCAGGGAAAAGCAACGCTGAAAATTAGAGGGATTAATTCCGTTGCGAGTTTTGTCAATAATATGGTGTTGTTCGGAATGTGCGCTCTTCGTGTGATTCCAGCAGAAATATTTTTTGGAGGAGGAAACTTAATCAATCAGGTAAAAAATTCTATCCTCACACTTTCTGAACTGCGGGTTGCCATGGATGGAGCCAGACCATATTTTGAAAAAATCAATAGAATGGCGGAGGAAACGGAAAAGAAAAAAGAACTTCCGATGATTAACAATGAAATTGAATTCCGGAATTTGAGCTTTGCCTATTCGGAGAAGCCGGTTTTTGAAAACTTGAATCTGAAATTTAAAGTCGGTGGGAAATATGGTATCATAGGAAAAAGCGGGAGTGGAAAAACAACATTATTAAAAATTCTTTTGGGACAATTAACTTCATACAGCGGAGAATTACTTTTTGACGGCGTGGATGCTGCTGTGTATGATACAGAATCGTTTTATCGACAGATGGCATATATAGAACAAAATGTATTTCTATTTCATACGACAATTCGGGAAAATATCACTCTCGGTGCAGAGTTTCAGAAGGAAGAACTGGAAGAGGCATTACGCAACAGCGCACTTTATGAGGATTTAAAATCATTTCCTCAAGGGCTTGATACGGATGTGGGCGAAAATGGAGATTGTCTTTCAGGAGGACAAAAACAGAGAGTGGCAGTGGCACGGGCATTGATTCATAAGCGAAACATTCTTGTTGTGGATGAGGGAACTTCGGCGCTCGATAAAATAAACGCAAAGAAGATAGAAACGGCTCTCTTAAAGTCCAAAGATGTGACTTTGCTATTTGTTAGTCATCATTTGGAAGAAAAAGACATGCAGAAATATACAAATGTATACTGTCTGGGAGAGAAGGTGGCACAATGAAAAAGTATCTGTTGCACTATAAAAAAGAAAATGCCGTATTACTCTTTTTGATGATTTTTATAAATGGAATCGAGACGAGTTTTGCATTTCTGCAAATGTATATAGGTAAGCAGGTTATAGAGGGAGAAATTAAAAAAGTACTGCTTGTTGTGGCTTTTAATTCAGCTCTTGCATATTTTTTCTATGTGCTTTTATATATAAGGAAAAATTATCAAACATATCTTATTTCCACCATGAATACGGAGCTTCGAAATGACATTAGTAAAAAGATACTTCATGAATCATTTGAAAAGAATGTGGGAACAGATAGCGGAGAGTATGTATCCTGGTATACTAATGATGTCAGAGAAGCTGAAAACCAGGGCTTCCAAGTTTTTTACAGTTATATGGATACAGGATTCAGACTTTTGATGGGAGCTATTTCTTTGCTTTTTATTAAATGGGAATTGTTGGCATTGACATTGGTCGTGTCCGGTATTTCTATGTATGTAAGTAAAAGATTCAGTGATAAAGTGGAAAAATATGCAGAAAAAGTATCACTGGCAATGGAACGGTATACGGACAAAGTAAAAGAACAGATTGCAGGAATCTGCATCTTAAAATCCTTTGGAAATCCGCAGAAATTTTATAAAGAAATCATGGAAGCGGGCAAAGCATTTGAAGAAGAAAAATGTGATTTTGCAAAGAACAAGGGCAAAGAAAATTATAAATCAACAGTAATTAGTATTTTTGGAATCAATGCAATAAATATTCTGACATTTGTGCTTTGTGTACTGCGAATCATCGCGCCTGAAATAATTTTCGGAAGTTTGAATCTTACAAATCAAGTAGGAAATGCATTCAGCCAGTTGATTTCAGCAAAATTGCAAATTGCGGGTTCAAGGCCATATTTTGCAAAAGTAGATTGTGATAAAAATACCGAAGAAAATAGAATAAGCAAAAAACTTCCGGCACTTAAGAAAGAAATTGTTCTTGAAAATTTATCTTTTTCTTATGGGAAGAAGAAAGTATTTGAAAATATCAATTATACATTTGAAAAGAATGGGAAATATGCTCTTGTAGGAAAGAGTGGAAGCGGAAAAACAACGCTGATAAAGATTATGCTCGGACAGTTAGGAAATTATCAAGGGAAAATCTACTATGACGGAGAAGAAATTTCTTCTTTTGATGGGGACACTTATTATGAACAGATGGCATATATCGAACAGGATGTGTATCTTTTTGATTGCTCTATAAGGGATAATATTACTCTTGGAAGTGACTTCCCGGAAGAAAAAATGCAGGAAGTATTGGATATGAGTGCATTGCAGAATGATTTGAAGGCACTACCGGATGGGTTGGATACGAAAGTTGGAGAGAACGGAAAGAACTTATCCGGGGGACAGAAACAGCGGGTTGCCATAGCAAGGGCGCTGATTCATAATAGAACCATTTTATTCGTAGATGAAGGGACCTCTGCGTTAGATAAAGAAAACGCTGCACTTGTAGAGGAAGCCTTATTGGCCTGCCCGACACTTACATTGATTTTGATTACCCATCATTTGAAAGAAGAGAATATTTCTTTATATGATAAGATTTACAGTCTTTCTTATGAGTAATTTTCAGAAAAAGAAGAGTGGATTTTCCTGCATACAAAGAAGACATCGCAAACTGGCGGTGCCTTTTTTATTTAAGAGGCTGATGTTCGACAACTGGCTGCGTTTTACTAAGGGTTTTATTGACGACACATTGACGACAAGAGTGCCTGCAAGCTCTGTAAATACGTTGTCGATTCTTAAGGAAAATTTAATGCACAAAAAGCTGCTAAATTGCTGAAAAACCCCCAAAAAGCGTACAAATTCGAGCTTTTTGGGGCATTATATTAAGAAATACTGATGGCTATTTATCGCTTGTTTCGTGTTCGTTGACGACACATTTACGACATTGTATTTTTTCAATCTCCTTCCTTAACTCCTCCAATTCTCTATGACCGTATACAGAATTTGTTACATCCAGGAATGAATGCCCGAGCAATCGTTTCCGATCATTTTCTTCCACTTTATATTTTTCGCAGAGCATTGAAAAAGTATGTCGGCAATCGTGAGAGGTATGTTCGTCCTCTAAATTTAGTATAGGCAGATATTCAACAAGCTTTCTTCGAAAAGTACTGTATGAATCCGTTAATATTGTGCCTTTCTCTTTCATACGGGATACAACGATGTGTTGAATTGCCGAGTGAATTGGCACGATTCTCTCTTTGCTTGTTTTTGTTTTCAGTCCACCCTTGAAATACATTTCGTCTATATTAACAGTGATTGCCTTCAGTTCCATAATTCGAAAGCCAGAGTAACAAAGAATTAAAAGAATCTGTGCAATATCATCCTGTTCATGGCTCCATAATTTATCTAAATCGGAATTTGTGAATGGCACACCAGATTCATCATCATCTTCCTTATTAATTCGTAAAAGAACGGAAGGATTTTTGTCAATCAGAAAAATTCCTGTTGCATATCGAAACATCTGTTTTAGAAGTAAAACCACGTTTTCCAAAGATGAATATTTCAAAGGGACTGAATCAACAATGTCCTGTAATTGCTCATATGTAATTTCATTGATCGGTATATCGTGTAACAATTTGCAGTTTTTATAAGCGGCACGAGTAGAGTTTTTGGATTGCTGAGAATATACTCTTTTACCATTATATTTCCAGTTATAGTAAAGCTGGTAAAGCTCCGAAAAAGTTAATACTTTATCTTCCGTTTTACGTGTAATAAGCATATAATCAGCAAGGAGCTTTTCTACAAACTTATTCATTTCCGAACTGGATAAATGGCTATCTCTGACAAGTTCCTTTTCCATTCCTTGTTTATATGTTCCTGCTTTGTAGGCAGTGAGTATGGCTAAGCCAATATACCAATCCGATACATAGCACAGAGCTTTCGGACGAACAACTTTTCCTTCTTCTGTATAGTGTGTCGTCGGAGGATAAACAGCATATGAATTCCGACGATTTCCAGAAAGTTTTTGGATTGAACCATATCCATTTGGAAGTTTTGGATGTTTTTTCTTTTTCGACATAACCGTATCTCCTTTATGTATTTACTGAAATTATACCAAAAAAAGGCAAAGTGCGTTGATTTTGCATACGTTCCCGCAAAACATGACGGGCTACCGGTGAAAGGCAGAGGAAATCTTCCATATTTCTTACAAACATAGAAGTAGGAGAAAGGAAGTTTGCTTATGAAACCAATCATCAGAAATGCGGAAGAAGCTGCGTATGTCTTACAGATCCCACCGCAAGCTTTCCGGATGCAGGCCCGCAATAAAAGAAATGGATACAGCCGGGTTGTATGCGGCAAGTCAAGGAAAACATACGAATTTTATCCCTATGTAGCGGCGGAAGAATTGAAAATTCCAATAGAGATATTGGAGAAAAGGGCAGGGGAATATTGCAAAAAGAAAAAGGAGGTCTAGGACATTATGGTGGCAAATCAGCAACAATGCTGGCACCTGTTTACAATCACTGTGGAAATAACCCATATTATAGACAACCATCAAAGTCAACATTCAAAAAGGAGGTAACTCAACATGATTCAAGTCAATGGTTTGTTTGATGACAAAGACCACATCATCACAGAGCAGAAAGGGATGTTCTCGATTGTAGAACACACAAGGGATTTGACGGTTTCGCCAATTACGGCCATGGAAGAGTATTTCATGGCGAAAATGGATGTCCGCAGGAAACAGATCCTGTGTACCCTGGACGGAAGCGAAGGCGTTACCGTCCAGGCAGGTGCCATGCAGTGGATGGCCGGGAATATCCAGGCAACCACAGGCGTGAAAGGTGCCGGGGATCTTTTCGGGAAACTGGCCAAAGGGTTTGTAACAAAGGAAAGCGCCATTAAGCCGGAATACGTCGGATCAGGCTACCTGATGCTGGAACCGACGTATAAGTACCTGCTGCTGGAAGACGTATCAGAGTGGGAAGGCGGTCTGGTGTTGGAAGACGGGATGTACCTTGCGTCAGAAGGATCCGTCAAACTGAAAACTCAGGCAAGGAACAGTGTATCCTCAGCAGTGCTTGGAAACGAAGGCCTTTTCAACCTGAAGCTGGTAGGAGAGGGAATTGCCGCATTGGAAAGCAATGTCATGCGCCAGCAGCTGGTGGAAGTGGTGCTGAATAATGATGTACTGAAGGTGGACGGCAACCTGGCAGTCTGCTGGTCTGGCAGCCTGGAATTTACGGTAGAACGGTCCGGGAAGACACTGGTAGGATCCGCAGTCAGCGGGGAAGGCCTGGTGAACGTATACCGGGGAACCGGAAGGGTTTACTTAAGCACCCTGGACGACAGCACCAGCATGTACAGTTCCACGCTGACCAAAACTGTGAAAAATGAATAATCGGATTTCCGGAAAGGCATCACAATATGTGGTGCCTTTTTCCTGTACCGGAATGCGTCCTGTCTGCCATATTCCGGGTGAAATTAAAAAAAACAGGAGGAAACGTATATGAAACCATTTACCATTTGGAACAGTGAATTGAATCTGGATGACTGGAAAGACTACCTGGAAGAGGAAAAGGAGTTAAACCCGTCCTACTTTGAGGGCTGTGATTTCGAAGAAGCGGCGTGGGCATTGATCAGTGACCTGAACCAGGAATACCTGGAAGATGAACGGGTGAACCTGAACGTGCGGCTGGAACATTCGATCCTGGTTCTTGCAGACCTGGGACTGTGGAACGGAAGACGGCGTGGTGTTGCCAGAATTCTGTCCGGAAATATCAAAGACATCTTGGAATCCATGGTCAGAGGAACATCAGAGCAATGCTGGTACTGTGACGGGAAAGACATCTGCTGCCGGGAGACCCACCACGACGGAACCAACTATTATACCTACCGGGAAGTGCGCCGTCCGGAAACCATCGACCGTTTTGTGGACCGGTATCTTTCTGGGGAAGAAATTTCCAGAAGAACCCTCAATTATTACACCCGTTCCATCGCTCCGGACGTAGGCCGTATTTACGGATCCTGCAGGTACTGATTGACTTGTTGGCAAAATAAAGGTACAGTATTGTCCGGGAGGTACAAGATGTACGAAAGAAAATTTATGATGACGGTGGAAGAGAACGTGTTCTGGGCAAAGCGGAATCTGGCAGACTACATCTGGAAAAGTGCAAACCTGGAAGGGATTGCAGTTACATTTCCGGAAACCCAGACGGTCCTGGAAGGGGTCAGCGTCGGCGGGAAACGCATCGACGACCTCAACCGGATCCTGCAGATGAAGCGTGGCTGGCAGTACCTGCTGTCTACGCTGGACGAGGATGTTACTGTGCAGTATCTGCAGAACCTCCGCAGAGAATCAACCGGCCCGGCCTGTTCTTGTGAGGATCCCAGCCGTCCGCCGGTCCACAATCCGGTGGAAGTGGAAGATTCCATGCATCGGATCCTGGACGGGAATTCCGGGTGGACGGAGAAGGCACTGGATCTGATGCTGTACCTTGCCAAGGAACGGGTGTTTCTCGACGGGAACAAAGGGATTGCCATGATGACAGCGAACAAAATCTTGATTTCCCACGGGTGCGGGATCCTCACCGTAGTCCAGGATCAACGGGAACGGTTTTTCGCTTTGTTGGCGGCATACTATAAGGATGAAAGCAAAAAAGAAGACCTGAAACAATTTCTCTACGACAAATGTCTGGATGGATTCCGGAAAAGCATCGCATAAGCGGTGCTTTTTCTGTGCTCAGATTTCGGCAATCTTCCATATTATGAAAGATAAAAGAAAGACAGGAGGAGCAAAAGATGGAACGAAAAATATTGGAAAATGTAACGGAGCTTGCTGTGCTGTTCGGACGCCTGGCAGAGGCAGGGGAGCTGGACCTGGAAAAAGAGGATTCGGCAACGGAGCGCCTGTACGACAACCTGGAAGACTGGGCAGAAGAGTTCGAGGACTGGTATTCCGAAGAAGAGGACGGGGAATATTACGAAGCCATTGAGGCTTTCGGGATCGACAAATTCAAAAAGCTGGGCTGGTATTCCCCAAAACACAAGCAGGGAGCATCCGGCGGACAGGCTGCGGATGGCATCCCACAGAAATCACTTGACACGACAGAGGAGGAGTTTCCAAAATGGGACCGTCAAGCTATGTATCTGATAATGGCGGAACTGGCAAGCATCAACCGGAAGCTGGCAGTGATTATAAATTCCATCCACTAGTTGAAAAAGAAAGGACATCGCAAAGGGCGGTGTCTTTTCGTATGCAACTTTTTATGTTGATCCGGAATCCGGTACAATAAGATTAGAAACGAAAGGGGGATGTCCATGAAAGCAGATTATCCAAACCTGGAACTTCTGGAATATATCGCCGGGTCCATCATGCGTTCCGACGAAGCATTCCAGAAAACGATGGAAGAGAAACGAAAGAAAGATAAATTTCTGCGCCCGGAGTGGGAGGCAGTTGTATTCCCGCAGATCTGGGGCAGCACCAATACTGGATTCGATGTGACAGAAGACGGGGACCCGGTTATGGGCGGCTGTGCCATGACAAAGGCCTACACCACCGTCATGCATGAACTGGTCACGGAAACGTACCTGGTATTTTTTAATGGACGACCGTGCTACAAGGTGGACCATCCGACAGAAGCATTTTATGAAGATTTAAAGACAGGAAATCTGGCTTCGTTAAGCGAAGCAAAAGAAAAGTATTAACGGGCAAGGGAGGAATCATGATGGAAGATCTGAAAAAGAAAATTGCGGAATTGATTCGGGGCTATGAACGGCAGCAAAAGCGTGCCGCAGCAAAAGAAGCGGACTACCAGTCCAGGGAAGAACAGTTGTCATCCCATGGGCACTGGTCCCTGGGTTACCATGGCGCAAGAGCTGATTTGTATGCGGACGTGATTGATGATCTGCGGCAGTGCTTAGAAGATACAGAAGAATAGTGATAAGGGGGAATTGGCATGATACCAAAGAAATATACGGGTGAGATGCTGAAAGGCCGAAAGGCGAGATGTCTGTGTGATATCTCCAACAAAGGAGGGCATGGCATCAGTGCAGGATCCACGGTCACAATCGTTAATATAGTGCGTGGAAAAGGGCTGTATGTAAAAACGGAGAAATGCCCACACTGTGGGCAGTATGCTTATATCACTGGAGTTTCAAGGAACGAATTGGAATTGATTGAGGAGGGGAAAGAATCGTGAAGAAAGAAGAGTTTAAAAAGGGACAGACGGTCTGGGTCTACCTGATCGGCAACGCAGCCAGAAGAGTCACGGAAGACAACCGGATCCAGGAATGGGAAGTCAAAAGTGTGGGAAGGAAGTATCTCACTGCAGGACCCAAGGACGGGAGAGGCTGGGATGCCAAGTTTTCCATGGAAGAGGATTTCTGTAATGTGGGGGAACCATGTGAAGACTACAAGTTATTTTTTACAAAGGAAGACCTGCTTGCGGAACTGGAAGCGGAATCGCTGAGGAAACAGATCCGGCTGTTCTGCCAGGCATTTAACAAGCTAGAAAGAGTGCCGTTGGAACAGTTGCGGACAGCATGGGATGCACTGACGGTAGAATAGGAGAGAAAAAATGAACAGACAGAGAAGAAAAAAAATGGAACAGGCATTTAACAAAATTTCCGAAGCGATGGACATTTTGGACGAGGTGAAAGCGGAAGAATACGAAAGCCTCGAAAATCTCCCGGACAACTTCCGAAACGGAGACCGAGGGGAAGAAATGCAGACTTATATCGAAATGATCGAGGAGACATCTAATTATCTGGATGATGCCAGATCGGTCCTCGAACAGATTTAAAAACAACGGCCCGGGGCAGGTTGTCAGTCAGGCAAGCCCCGGGCCATTTTCCCCATCTATATAATAGACGCACGAAACCGGAAAAACTTTCGGTAATTTGGGTGATTTTTTCAAAAAACGGTAAAATCTGCAGGAAAAGAGGAGAATTTTATGACAGGACGGAAGAAAGCGGGACAGACATTCGGACAGGGATACCAGCAGCTGGAACTGATTTTTACGGAAGACACGGGCAGAGGGGATGGAAGCAAAGCACCTGCGCCGGGAGACGGGAAAGGACTGGACAAAAAGAAGAAACCGGGAACAAAGAAAGAGCCGCAGCTAGGGACTTTTCCGGAGGCGGATCGTACAGAGTGTCTTTCAAAGGCAGAACGGGAAGCAGCGGAAGAGCAGCTTGAGGCAGCCTTATGTGGGCGGCAGGATGTGTTTGTCGGGCGGATCATGCGTATTTGCAGGGTATCCTCAAACCAGGCAGAATTGATTTTGGAGGATCTGAAAAGAAAAGGCCGCATCACCAAAACCGGCTGGAAAGTCAAGGACTCCGTATCCAGCCCATTGACAAAAAGCTAAGAAAGCGGTTATCATTTGGCTAGAAGAAAAGAGAAAGAAGGGATGAAGTTGAAATGTGCCTTCATGCATAAGCGGATTGCGGTGGCAGAATTGGAATTGGATGATGCCACCGGGATGATACAGAAAGTGAATACCATTTATGCGCCGGAACATTTCCCGGTCGGTGTCACGGTGAAACGAGGCGTTGCAGACCGGGCGGCATTCAACGAGTGGTGGACGGACCGCTCCATACCCGCAAGCCGTTCCGGTATCCGGGAAGCATTGGAGACACTGGAGATCGCAAACACAAAGATGCTTTTGGTGCGCTGCTATGGCCTAAGTCTGTCTGACCAATACTGGATCTGTCCGGAAGGATCGGATCTGACGTGGGATACGATCAATTTCTTTTACAACGATTTTTCGGAAGATATAGGGGACGTCCTGTTCGGGGCTGCAAAAAAGACAGACGCCTTCAATTTTTCTTCCCCGGATAATACGTCGGACGGAAATTTGAAAAAACGGTGGAAGATCATAAACGGGAAGCGGTATCTGGTAAAAGGCGGGAGCAGTCCGTTCCGCCAGCAGCCGCTCAATGAGGTGATTGCGTCCGGGATCATGGACCGCCTTGGCATCCCGCACATCCCTTACCAGGTTGTCTGGGAACAAGGGGTACCATACAGTCTGTGTAAGGATTTTGTTACCGAAGATCTGGATCTGGTTCCTGCATGGCGCATCCTGAAAACGCAGAAGAAAAGTAACCATGTTTCTGTATATCAGCATTTCATTGACTGCTGCCGGGAACTTGGGATTGACGGGGCTGTTCCATTCCTGGACCGGATGATCGTATTGGACTACCTGATTGCAAACGAAGACCGTCATTTTAATAATTTCGGTGTGCTCCGTGAAGCAGAAACCCTGAAATGGATCGGCTTTGCACCGATTTATGACAGTGGTTCCTCCCTTGGGTATGATAAAATGCCGGCACAGATCCGGTCGGGGCAGGATATCACCTGCAAACCTTTCAAAAAACACCATGAAGAGCAGCTGAAACTGGTATCGGATTTCAGTTGGATTGACTTTGAGCGGCTGAAGGACGTAGACAGCCTGATTGAAGAGGTGCTGACGGCGGAAGGAACGGAAGCCTATATGGACGAAACCCGTGTACAGGCAATTAAGGAGTCTGCCAGACGTCGGACGGATCATCTTTCCCGGCTTGCCAAAACCCAGATGCCGGCACAGGAGGATTCCACAAATGACGACGTGCAAGAGAACATTGCCGCAGCTTACCATTTTGCGAAACCGGATCACCAATGATCCAGACAGGAATCTGAATTTCGTTTTCCTCCCATATTGAAGAAAAAGAAAAATGGGAGGAGACAATATGATCTTATTGCAAAGCCTGTTAAACGAAGGGGAAGTGATTGCGGATTACATTGTAGCCGGTTCCTATTGTGTGTGGAACTGCATTACCACACCGGGGAACACGGACATTGCAGGGGCGCTGGAAGATACCCTGCACCGGATCCTGGAGAACGGGGGAACGGAAGACGATGTACAGGAGATTATGGGGGCACATATCCCGAATGATGATCCGGACTGGATGCTGAAAGATGCAACCTACCTGGACCTGGGGTACCTGCTTCCGGGACCGCTGTTATCCTTCACGGAACAGCCGGTATAAGAGATTGGAAGAAGCACTGCAGTCTGCGGTGCTTTTTTCGTGAATGGCAGTGCTTGTATGATTAGAAGAAAGGCGGGGAAAACTATGGAAGAAAACAGTTATTTTGCGTTTGCGGAACGAGATTATCAGTTCTTTTCACGAGTGCGAGAAGCCGGGTTCAGCGGAGAAGCCCTGGCGGCACTGGGGCAGAATATTTGTGAGCGGTACCTGAAGCACATCGTGGATATTCATGCAGAGCCGGGAGACGAACCTGGAACCCTGAAAAAGGAAAGCGTCCTTCGCACACACAGCCTTCACCGGCTGATCCGGTACCTGAAAGAGGAGCTGGCTCTGGAAATTCCGGCACAGACAGAGAAAATTCTGAAGAGAATCGACATATTTTCGATTGCTACAACGGAACCGGGCGACGACAGTTTTATCCCTTCGGAGGAAGACATTGAGGATGCCTGGGAGGCAGTTCTGCAGACAAGAAGGTTTGTCGGGAATGTGATCCGGGCAATGGAACGTACATAAGGACAGAGAAAGAGGAGCTGCAAAACTACAGCTCCTTTTTTTTCTACATTTGAGAAAGTATGCGTTCCAGTTCTTCTGCTGCACCATTTGGAAGATAAGCTTCATAAAATTCCTTCCAGCGCTCCAGCTGTTCTTTGACAGTCAGTGATTCCGACTCCGCAGAGCAGTCCATTAAGTCTTTCATGCGCTGTTCTGCGATATGGTCCACCAGCCTGTGGGTAGTGCTTGGCACAAAGACCGGGTTTCCGCCATACGCTGTCACCTTCCTATAATCGGACGTGCCGGCCACCGGGATCGGCACCCGTTTGGCTTCCGGGATATCCGTGTCAAAATCATCCTGGTGCTTTTCATCGAAAGCCGCCATGAACTTTTCGGCCATCTGTTCCCGCTGTACGCCGTCCAGTCCCCAGCCTGCGTTGGAGATATCGTCTTTTCCTTCTTCCAGCATTTCGTACACAGCTTCATCGGAAAGCAGCCCCTTTTCCTGGGCTTCCTGGATCATCTTGGAGGTGATCCGTTCCGCATCCCAGCTGCTGCAGCTCTTCCGGTCACGCTCCAGGGTTAAGTACTCCGGTTTAAAGTTGTAACCGTATTCCATGGACGAGTTGCACTGGATGTACAGGCCGTTCACATAAACACGGTCTTTCTGGTCCTCGTCTGTGAGGATCTGGCCGTAGGACGTGTCGATGGCCTGATAGTCCTGGAATCCCAGCCAGATATCGGAAAGGCTTTCCCATTCGTCTTCTGTCACATTCCCGACTTCGATCACCAGGTCATCAGACGGGGACGGCAGGTCTTCCACAAAGAAGGTCAGGATCCGTTCCGCCCACCGCTGGCTGTTCACGAAGCGGCAGGTCCAGACTTCGTTCTTGCCGTTGTTGTGGATCACGAACGGTTTCCCCAGACGTGTCAGCACCAGGGCTGCAATCTTGTAGCCTTCCCCGAACTGTCCGACCGTCTCGTCGCTGCGCTGCTTGGAAGAACGTCCCAGAAGCAGGGTGTTGCAGCGGAGCCTAGTGTTCCGGTTCGTGAAACGGATAAAGCCGTCCACATATTCGATGGTAAAAGCGGCGTTCGGGTTGACCGTTTCCTGGTCCACGCCGTTCTGGATCAGCTCCCGGATGGCCATTGGGAAGTCCCAGTCCTGTACATAGCTGCTTGTCAGTGTTAATTCATATTTTCTCATTTTTGTTTCCTCCTGTGTTCTCTATGTTTTCCCCCACAATATGGCAGAATGGCAGTAACAGGATCCCGGATGCCCGCCAGAAAAGAACGTATGCAAAATAACGGGAATGTTTCCAATGTTGTATCTTAAACGTGTAACAAAGAAGCAAATCTCCCATATTCAAAGCAAGGGAATGCTTGAAGATTCAAAAAAAAGGAACCTGGTTCCGAATTTTAAAAAGGAGAAAAAATGATAACATATCAAAAAGACAAAAAAGAATGTGATAAGAAGCGGATGTACAGCCTGGAGAAAATGGACAAATCCAAAGACGCTGTACGTGCATTTAAACGAAAACCATACGGGTTTACCCAGAAACAGTGCCAAAGACCTGGCTCACGCAGACCGTGAGCGTTGTATAAAAACATATGATCAATTTGTTAATAACCACGATGCCTGCATCAAACAAATTCGTAACACGAAAACAAAAATACCACGCAGTTTTGGTTTCCAGGCTGCATAAATAAATGGAATCCCGGGCCCGGCTGAGTCCGATGCCGCAAATGGTGCCAACAGGCGCCTTGGCAAAAAAACTCCTGATAAAAACAGAAAACTATAACAAACGGATTGTCTTTTCGCAAGGGAAACGGTGGCTTCCAAAGGACCTGCCAATTCCTGAAAAGGCATTGCCTAAGTGATGTGATTATGTTTTGGGAACCTCCCACTGGTAACAGTGTGGAGAGCAGTCAGCATATTAAAATAACAAATGAGGTGATTTCATGAAAACAACAAAACAGGCAGTCATTGCCATTGGAATGAATGGAAAGGAACGCTTGGCAGTCAGTTACGGCATGACACCGGACATGGATATCCGGAAGAAATGCTATGAGATTGTCAAACTGATCCAGGATGCGAAAACGATGCGGGATGCCGTGTGCCTGATTGCCACGGATGTGCTGAAGCACGGCGGATACGTGTACGGCATGAGTGAGAAAACAAGGGTGGCGGAACGGGAAGAACTGCGGAAACGCTATGGGATGACTTTTGCCGACCGGAAGGAATACCAGCACGAAAGCGGACTCCTGATATTCCAGGAGGAGACCATCCGTCAGGCGAAAAAGGACTGTGACGTCCTGGCTGAGGTGTGCTGTGACACCAGGGACGTCCTGGATGCCATCGGCATCGACTGGTAGGGATGATCGGCACCTCCGTGCCTGCCAGACCGGCGGGTGGGGGGGTGCCTGCTGCCACACCCATGCGGCGGCAGGAAATTGAACAGGAAGGAAAGAATGAGAGTATGAGCATGATTTATTACGAGACAGAAAAATCCACGACGGCGGTGAAAGGGAAGGTCAGGTACCTTCCGGCTGGCTTCTGGGTATCCTTCTTCCTGGTCTCCCTGCTGCCACTGTGGTTCCCCAGCCTCCTGTTTGCATTCCTTGTGGTTTACGGATCCGGGGAAGTGCTCCTGACTGCGGCAGTACTGATCCCATGTTACTGCGCCGTCAATGCCAGGGAGCTGTTCCGTGCCATAGGAGACAAACGAATTGAGTTAAACCATATCCTGAAGAGGGAGAAAGTCGAACTGTTACGGATCCGGGAGGGGCGTCCGTACCTGTATGTGACGTACCGGAAGGATGGGCGGGCAAAGACGAAGCGCTTCCGGATCAAAGACTGGCGGAAGGAAGCGCATGGACCGTGGGTTCTGGATTTGCAGTACATGGCATTCTTGGACGCACCGGCGGACACTGGTATGCAAAACAGAAGAGAAAAAAGAAGTGGTTTAAAATAAGAAAAAAAGAAAGGAGCAAAACAATGGCAGCAGATATCCAATTTTGTTACAAGGCGGAACACGGACCGGAAGGGAACAGCTTGTACGGACTGCAGGATGTGTTTTATCTGGACGCAATCCCGGGGGCGTACAGCTTCGGACTTTCCATTGCCCTGACAGGACATAACTGGAATGTCCCGCATTCCCTTCGTATCGAACTGCAGGGACCGGACAGGGAAACACTGTTTGTTATAGAAGAAATGATGCCGGTGTTTACGTTTGATAATAGAATTCCAGAACCGTTCCATATAGTCTATGTGTCATTTCAGATTTTGAACATGAAAGTCCCGGCGGAAGGCGCATACAAAGCAAGGGTATACGTGGATGGAATCCTGGACGGGGAAAAAGAACTGTATTTTGTACAGCAGGAATCTGTACAATAAGAACAATACGCTCGTATCGGGAAGGGAGTACCGGACTGATCATCTGGGAAAGCGAAGACCGCACCTGATTCATGATAAGGGTAGAGAGAGAACCGAGAACCGGTGCAAGTCCGGACACGAGTGCTTATATGGCAGCCATGCACAGCCAAAATGCCGCAAGGGTGCACATGAGCGGCAAAGTAGGATAGGAACGTGCACACAGCTGGATTTCTGTGCAGACCGTGCACGGAACACGCAGGGGTCCAGCATGGCGGTGGTTCAAATCCACTGGCAGTCTTTGTGGCAGCTCAGTCTGCCGCACTTCAAATGCGGTAAGACGGCGGCCCAATCAGCCGTGAAAGGCTGCCGCATTGGCTGGGAGACGGCGTTGGTGCGCGCGCGGTCCATGGCCGTCAGGGGCTAAGTGGAAGGGGCTGATCTCCCGGATACGATGCCTCTGGCAGGTCTGTATTGGTCAGACTTGTCATGCCCAGCCAGGTATCTGTCTGCCAGGTGCAGAACAGGAATCCGGTTTTCGCGCGGCGATTACTGGTTTACCTATCTGTAAAGCGCAGAAAAGGTTTCTTGGTGCATTGGCAGAGACAGTGCCCATCATTACGCCGAAGTCGCCCGTCACGCTACCGATGGGCGGCATTTGAACTGACGAAAAAAATGAAAAAATGGAGAAGATTAGAAACGATCGGGAATATTAAGGATCATGTCATCCCGAAGAGATGGTCAATTCCTACATAATAACATAGAAAGAATGGAGTGAGTTATGATGGGAAAGTATACAGACTTTTGGTATCATTTCTGGAATGTCATAGGAGCGATCTTCGTTGTGCTGGGTCTTCTTGCTTTTGGAGTCAGTCTGATCGTTACGGTACTTTTGGCGTATCAGTTGTATTTTTCATAAGTAGGAGACAATTCGCGCACGGGATGTAGTTCAGATGGCAGAACAGCTGCCTTATCAGCCAGACGCCGGTTCGAATCTGGCCATCCCGAAGAGACCGGGGTCGCTCCCCGGATAGCAGGTAGCACTGTCGGTCACTGCCCTGCGAAGTTAAAAATGGCATGGGTTCCTGAAGCGGAAACGTCACCGGGAAGCCCATGCAAACCGCAAAAATTTTGGACAGAAAAAAAGACCTTTCCAGAGCTTGAAGCCCGGAAAGGCTTTTTTCCTTTTTAAAGGTCATGGCATCAGCCCATTACCACCGCCGGGATCCCTGGATCGCTTCTTTTGCAAGCAGATCCGCACGCTCGTTCCACTTCACGCCGGAGTGGGCTTTCACTTTCCGGAACTGGATGTCCAGCCCGGACTCCCGCATTTCTTTTACAAACTGCACATAGTCTTTTGTGCCGGCCTTGTTGGCTTTCCATTCCCCGTTGGCCCAGCGCCCGATCCCCTCATAGTCATGGCAGATCAGTACACGGGAAGCGCCATGGCTCTTGGCAAACTGGAGGGCGGCAATGGCACCTTCCAGTTCCCCGGCCACGTTCCACATGGACGCAAACCGCCCGTGCCGAAAAGCTTCCCCGTCCTCCCAGACTGCTTCCCCTTCCGGGTTTAACGCCACCATGCCATAAGAATAGGTCCAGGATCCCTGGTCGAAGCTGCCGTCTACAAAGAAGGTCAGGTCATAGTCCCGGTACAGTGGGTCGGCGGTCTTAGCGCTTTTCTTTTTCTTTGGCTTCCCCGCCGCTTTTGGCTTCGTGGAGGGGGATGCCTGCAGGTAGGCACGGGCTTCCTGTTCTGTCGGGAAGGACTTGAATTCTGCCCCGTGGTACTTGTGAACCTGTTTTTTGCATTCTCCCCACGTAGAAAAGATCCCGGTTCTGCGCCCTTTCCGCACTGCGTATACTTTCATTTATTTCACGCCCCTTTCTTTCCTTTATTCTACCAGATCCTTGATCCCCTCCGCTTTTTTGCATACGTTTCCTGTGAAGCATTGCAAGAACGTATGCAAAGAAACGAAACCGGGGCAAAAATGCCATACTAAGTACAGACAACGAAATGAGGAGGAACCTTTATGAGAGAAACAAACCCACGCCAAATGAGCTGCTTTACCAATAACAAGGCCGTCATTGAACTGATGAACAAGCTGCACCTGGCCACGCCGGGGATGGGCAGCCACCTGCACCGCTCCGGGGAAAAGGACGAGCGGGGGAATCGCCTGTCCAACTCCCTGATCGGGATCAACCTGGTGGACTATGAAGCGGAGCCGTCCGTGTTCGTGGAAGAGAACCTGACGCCATCCCAGTTAAAGGAACTGTACCAGGAATCCATCATGAAACGGAACAATTATTCCTTTTCCGGAAACGGGCAGAAGATCTTTGGGGAGCCGGACGGGGAAGGGTACTCCACGGTACGCACTATCCAGATCACCCGGCAGGGCAGTTTCCAGCAGGGTGGGAAGACCGTCACGAAAAACTTCCCATGGCGGGTCGTGGTCCAGAACGGGAAAGGCATCCGGGAACAGAACGCTAAATCCGGCGGGTATTCCTGTAAAAGAGGTACTTTCCAGTGCGAGAAAAGCGCTTCCATCAACCTGGCGGACGGGGACTTCTTTGCGTTGATGGAACAGGCGCATACCTATCTGGCTGCCTGGGAAACCGCTGCTGCCTTTGGGTTTGTCAAGGCGAATGAGGAGGCCTGCAGGAAAGCAGACGAGGAGTGGAAAAAGAAACGGGGCCGTTAATGTGATGTGCCCCGTTAGTTGAAAGGAGGAGACCAATGTTTCAGAAACAGGAATATGCATGCTTAGACCCGAAGTATTTCCACATTATTGTGAAAGGGGAACGGGACATTACCATCCAGTCCAAGAACACGGGGCATTACTGGTATCTTCGGAGTACAGGGGCAACCGGGAACCTGGCGGTACTGATCTACCACAAGCACCGCTGTAGCCATCCTTACCACCGGCATGGGCAGAGCAGCAGTCTGGAAAAGGCAGTCCGCTCCATTGTCCAGCATGACCGGTTTCAGCTGGAAAAAGACCGCCGTGTGGCTGCCGCCATGTAACAGAAGATAATGGAAAAATTCCATATTATCAGGAAAGAACAAGAAAAAACAGGAGGGACAAACAATGAGTATTGGGTACGAAATCGTCAAAGGACTCTGCATCGGGTTCGGGATCCTGGGAGGGATTTCCTTTTTCGGATCCTTCGGGGGCTACGAGCGCATGGACCTGACTACCATCCAGTTTCTGGTGCAGCTGGCCGCATCCACGGGGACGCTGCTGGTATCCTATGTACTATACCATGTCACGCTGTATGCGGAACGAACCCATCATTGAGGTATTGCGGAAAGGTGCCGCCGACAGGCGGCATCTTTTTCCCTGTCATCTTCCATATTTCCGGTGAAAAGAAAGAAAAGAACAGGAGGAAACAGCAAATGACAGTGGAAGAGTACATGGAACGGCATCACGTAGACAAAAACCGGCCGATTGTGGAGGTGGCATACGACATCAGTTTCTGGAACCCGGAAGGGTATCTGGACGAAACGGAATTTGATTTTCCGGGCACCCGCAGCTTTTCGGAATTTGTCCGGGAACTATCGGAATTATTCAGTGGCTTTTGCAAGGAAAACCAATTCCCGGAAGATACGGTCACGGAGATCCGGTGCGCAGGAGACCTGCCGGCGGAGACAAAGACAGTACTGATTACATCGGGAATGGATTTCAGAGATTATATTTATTTCCGAACTGATGCCCCGAAGTCAGCCATAGAAGACTGGTGCCGGCGGTATGCAGAAGAATTGGAGAATGGGGAGAACACCTTTCTGGACAGCCTGAAAGCACAGTACCAGGTGGACGTGATTTCCCTGTCGGAAGAATGTATAGGGGATATCTGGGATTTTTATGATGAGGCAGACGAGATATACGATCTGCAGTATTATTTTTCAGAGTAGACGGGTCCTCGGCTTCCCGAGATACAGAGAGGCATCGCAGCAGTTGCGGTGTCTTTTCATTAAAAAAATAAAATTGCATTTCCGTAAATTCTTGAGAATATGTACAGAATATGATACAGTAAGAGTACACTTTAAAGGAAGGTGAATAACGTGAACAATATTGATATTGCGAATGGAATTGTGTTTCAAAAGTTACACGTCAGTAAAGAAAGTTTTGATGACAGACTGATTTGTCAAAAAAAAGTCTATTTGCTTCAGTCGCTTGGTACCAATTTGGGATACACTTATAATTGGTATGTAAGAGGGCCTTATTCTCCAGCTTTGACAACATATGTATATTCAAATTTGGAACTTCTGTCACATGAGAATTTTAGTGAATACAAGTTGGCACAAACAGTAGAAAAGAATATTCAATGCGTGCAAGATTTAGAAAAAGAAAAGAGATCGGATTTTACGGTAGCATCTTGGTACGAATTATTAGCATCGTTAATGTATATTTACAATAATAGAGAAAGCTGGAATATTGATGATAAAGAAGAATCACTCTATTCTGCTTTGACTAGTCACAAACCACAGTTTAATCAAGAACAGTGCAAATATGCGTTTGGCATTTTGAAATCCAAAAGATTTATAGGAGCAACAGAGTAGCATGGTTAGTGAAAAATTACGGATTGTTAAATATATTAATGATCCTGTTTATGGAGGAATTGGAATTACCCAGTTGGAACTGGAATTGATTGATACCCCAATTTTTCAAAGATTGAGAGGCTTAAGACAGTTAGCCAGAGTCAACTTGGTTTTTCCCGGAGCGGAACACTCCCGTTACGTACATTCGCTTGGTGTGTTGTATATTATGGGACTAATGACAGAGCACTTATATAACCAGGGAATGCTTGATGAAGATGATGTTATTAAATTAAGGGTTGCAGCGTTGCTTCACGATATTGGGCACTATCCTCTTTCACACCTTGGAGAAAGTGTCTATGGGTATTGCCTCGATAACGTAATTGCAGAAGATATTTTCGAAAATTCTCCTGTTAAAAACGACAAATGTCTCTATGAAATGGCGTCTTCTCATTCTAAATCAGCGCATCATGAGCAACTCGGAAAATATATCGTAACAAATCATGAAGGAATTAAAGAAATACTGATACGGAATGGCTTAAATCCTTTGGAAATCGCACAGATTTTTACAGGTGAGTACGGGTCAAGAAATATGGTGTATACACAACTGCTTCATTCCAGCTTAGATGCAGATAGGTTAGACTATTTATTGAGAGATTCTTATCAGACAGGGGTAAAATATGGTCTGGTAGATCTTCAATATTTGATAAGGCTGCTTCTAGTGGTAGAAGATCCGTCGCTATCTGAAAATAATAAAGTTCTTGTTTGCAATAAAAAAGGTCAACATGTGGTCGAACACTTTCTTATGTCAAGATACTTTCATTATTCACAAGTGATTTTTCATAAAACGAATGCGGCATTTGAGGGCATGATTCAATGTATGTATATTAAATTGATTCAGAGCGGTCATTTTTTATTTCGATCTTTAGATGATATCCATCAAAAAGTCAATGATGAGATTTTTTTGCAATTTAATGATGCTTTTCTTGAAACGGCATTTAGAGAATATTATGATTCTACAGATGATGAAGAGTATAAACGGCTTTATGAAATGTACAGGGATCGCATCCGCCCCAAAGTAGTATTTGAGATGAAAGACTTATATGAAAATTCGCCACGGCAGGAATTTTCCGTATTAAAATGGGAATTAAAACGAAACCCAGAAGAAATCACAAAAATTGTTGGAAGCGACAGGTGGGGATATCAAATAGTTCCAATTACATTAGAAAAAGTGCATGGTTCATATAACATTTCCGAAAAAACAGCAAATCCAGAAGATTTAAGAGAGGCTGTGAAATTATATGATCCAGAAACCAAAAGGATTTCATATTTAGCTGGTGATCAAATGTCAATTATCAGCAAACTCGCAAATTACAAGGGAGAATTCATTCGTATTTATGTTTTGGAAGAACGAGGAAAATTGTATGATTACGAAAAAATAAGAAACGATATTCGTGCTCTAATTGTATCTTAAAATTAAATCAATCTTTACGTGAGGACATCGCAGCAGCTGCGGTGTCTTTCTTTTTTTGGATCGGATTCCCGGCAGACTGCCATATTGTGGGGGAAAGATTTGGGAAAACAGGAGGAAACGAAAATGGAACAAAAATTTCGAAAGGCTTCTTTCGTGATGGAACCGTATATCGAAGGGGTCCTGAAACGGGACCTGATCCCCTACCAGAGGAGGCATAAAGGGGACCATGCAGAATTTGGGATTGCTATCTCCAACCGCAGGTTTCGGGAAGTGGTGGAAGACGCCCTCTGTGAGAAGCAGAAGGCAGAAAGTCACAGCGGCATCCCGGTGTATTCCCTGCGCACAGTCCGGAACAGGGAGAAACGGGCCCGCCTGGCCGCACTGTATGGCAGGAACGGGTTCCGCATCCTGAAGGCGGACCAAAGGGCTTGGTCAGATTATATCGGATAATACGGGAATGAGGAGGAATGTAAACATGACATTCGAACAATACAAGAAACGAAAAGAAGCCATCGCAGGATGGTATGATACTTATGTCAACGAGACATATACGAAATTAAGCAGGTTTGGTCATCTGATGGAATACCATTTGAACAAGTCGGACCGGTACCTTATGGGCCGGTGCAAGCGGATCCATAAGAACACGTCATCCTTTGTAGGAACGCCGGAGGACGTCATGGCGCTGATCAGGGGCTGCCTTCTGGAAAACCGGGAGGAGCTCATAGAGTACCTGGCAAACGAAGAAGATACGGAGCCGTGGGAACTGGTTGGTGTCATCCATGGGAACATCACAGGGAAAGTGATTACGACATCTCCGGAGCATGACTGGAAACAGGGTGCCCTGCCGTGTTCGGAGTACCTAATCTCCATTAAAAAAGATCCGCACGCTGCGAATCATTTTGTCATCACGTCAGCCTATCCATTTTTTTGAGAACTGAGCCGCACTAAGACAGTGCGGCTTTTCTCTTTGCGATCATTTCGCCAGGGACATATTCCTCATACTCAGGGTGACGTCCCCAGACCTGCTCTTCCAGGAACCGTGCCCGTGGGGTGTCCAGTTCCTCTTTTGTCATGGCAAGAAACTCCTTCCGGTGTGCGGCATATAACAGGTTCTTCCCCAGGGCTTCCGCCTGCTCCCTGGTAGGTGCCGTCCGCATCCCGGCCAGGTCCTCTTTTGTCCCTTCTATTATGATGATCCGGTCCTGTTCGATTCTCACTCCGTACATTCCGACGCCTCCTTGTATCTGACAGCATTTATTTTCTGCTCTTATCATACCAGAATATCTCCTGGTTCCGCAAGGCTGCCTACGTAAGGGAACCGGAATTCCGGCCCTGCCTTTTCCGGACGTGGAGGGGCGGGGAATCGGAATGCCGGAAGTCATTCATATTACCGGTGTAAAAAAAGTTAGAATACAGGAGGAAACAACAATGAACAACATGCTGGAAACAAAACGACAGGTAACAAGGAAACCGGAGTCCGCAGAGTGGCTTTCTTACTGCAGGCCGGCATTCTGTCCACAGCTTACTTCACCGGATGAGAACACTGTATACACCAAGATGGCCGACCTGTATGTGGCGGCATACTTGTTCCTGCCGGTGGAAGGGGAGCCTGTGAAGCTTCGGATCACGAAGGATCTGCTGGAATATTACGAGATTTCAGAAACTGATTTCTGGGATCGGTGCCTGGACAATCTGGAAGCAGATGCCTGCATTCAGGATATGCAGGAGATTGTCCAGAATATGATCTTCTTGTCAGGAAAAACAACAAACCTCTTCCGGAAAGGTGCCCTGCCGGATCCGACTCCGGAGACCATGTACGTTGTCAAAACAGAGTCCAACGAAAGCAATTACGGGGCAGCGGCCATCCTGCTGCAGGAAGTCCGCAGGAAGCTGCTGGAATGCTGGTCGGATGGGGTATACATCCTCCCGTCCAGCCTCCACGAAGTGATCTGTGCGGAGAAAACCGATGACCCGTCCCGGCGGGACTTTTTACAGGAGACGGTGAAGGCCGTGAACTGCAAGGAAGTCCTGCCGGAGGACCGCCTGTCTGATTCGGTTTACGAACTGCTCCCAAGCGGGGAGGTGGTGTTGGCATGATGGAAGGACAGAAACCGGTTGCCATCCGGATGTTCCGGAAATACCTGGCCTGTAGTGCTGAGCAGGCAGAGCGGTTTTACCGCCTGTGCGCAGACCGTTCCGAGAAGAACCGGACGCCCCTCTTTTATGAGGTACAGGGAATCCTGGATTCCTACCGGGCATGTGCAGCATTGTCATAAGGAAGAAAGAAGAAGGCAGGGCATCCCTGTCTTCTCCTTTTCTATGGAAATCCGGCGGCATCTCCCATATTGGAAACGAAAATCAGAAAAGAGGAGGAAACAATATGGAAGCAAATCAAGCACAGGAAGAAGCCATCCGGACCGTGGAGGGGCAGCTGATCGTGGTTGCCTGCCCGGGAAGCGGCAAGACTACCACGCTGGTGCGCAGGATCCATCACATGGTGGAAGACTGCGGGATCCAGCCGGAACACATCCTGATGATTACCTTTACGGCAGCGGCAGCAAAAGAAATGCGGACCCGTTACCAGAAACAGTACGGGAAGGATGAAGTGACGTTCTGTACCATCCATTCCCTCTGCCTTGCCATATTACGGAAGTTTGCGGGAATTGCCAATGACGATATCCTTTCCGATGCCAGGGCGTTTTTCTACGATCGGCTGCGGAAGGAAAAGAGCATCAATGATAAGGAGAGCTTCATTAAGCTGCTCCTGACGGATATCTCCGTTGTGAAGAATAATTCCCTCACCCTGGCAGAGTACCAGCCCCAGTGTTGCAGCGACCAGCAGCTGTTTGAGTCCCTGTTCCGGAACTACGAAGAGTACAAGGAGCAGGAAGGCCTGATCGACTTTGACGATATGCTGATCCGGGCCTACCAGCTGCTGGAACAGGACGGGAACTGCCTTGCCTGGATCCGGGACCGATACCGGTATATCCAGGTGGATGAGTACCAGGACACCAACTTCCTTCAGAGAGACCTGGTGTACCTGATCGCCGGAAAGGACGGGAACCTGGCCGTAGTAGGGGATGACGACCAGTCTATCTACGGGTTCCGTGGTGCCAGGCCGGAGGTCATGCTGAAGTTCCAGGACTATTATCCCAGAGCACGGATGATCCGGATGAGTACCAACTACCGGTCCTGCAGCGGGATCATCGCCCTGGCAGACCGGCTGATCCGGCAGAACACTGCCCGGTTCCCGAAGCAGTTCCTGTCTTTCCATAAGGAAGAAGGGAATATCACCCGGATCCGGAAGCAGAACCGGATGGCGGAACTGTATGCCGTGGTCACGAAGGTCCAGGACCTGATCCGTTCCGGGGAAGACCCGAACCAGATCGCCATCCTGTACCGGACGAATCGGCAGGCAGAAGCCCCGGCGGCCATCCTGACGGATGCCAGGATCCCGTTTGTGACAACAGAAAAGATCCAGAGCCTATATAAGCACTGGATGTTTGGGGACCTGCAGGCCTTTTACCGTCTGGCTAATGACCGGGACTGGACACGCCGGGACCTGGCACGGGTACTGAACCATCCTCAGCGGTTCCTGCAGGACCCGGGCTACCTGCGTGCAGGCTTAAGCCGGAGCAAAATGATGGCTGTAGCCTACCGCACCGGAGGGGAAGCCTGGAAGCGGGACAAGGCCGTGGAGCAGGTGGATGCGTTTTTCCGTCTGATTCGGATGCTGAAAGGGAAGGAGCCGGAAGAGTTTTTAAAGATCCTGTCCCTGTTGGGACCGTACCGGAACTACCTGGAAGAATATGCCAAGTATATGCAGGCGGATGTGACGGAGTTTCTGGACATCTGGAACCGGTATCAGGAAGACGCAAAGAAATGGAAAACCTGGAAGGACTGGGGAGCGTACATTGTGCGCTATAACCATACCATGGAAGAAGCCCAGAAGAACCGGGAAGGCGTGACCCTTTCCACCATGCACTGTTCCAAGGGCCTGGAATGGAAACAGGTGTTCCTGATCGACTGCGTGGACGGGATCTGCCCTTATGAGAAGGCAGAATCGGATGCGGCAAAGGAAGAGGAGCGCCGGCTGTTTTATGTGGCAATGACCCGGGCAAAGGAAAACCTGTATTTGTGCACGTATGAAGAAAAGGGAAGGGACAAGGTGAAGCCTTCGCCGTTCCTGTAAGAGAAAAGCATCGCCATGTAAGCGGTGCTTTCCTTTTTTTTTGCAAAACCTATTTCCCGTTGTCATGGTAAACACGGACGCCAAGGCCGAAGATCTTATCGGAGAAGGTACCCGGCTCGGTATTTGCCAGGGCTTCCTCTACCTGGTACATCCGGCTGTCGATCATGTCCAGATGGTGCAAAAGCTCTGCTTCCGGTGTCTGAGGCAGTACCGTGGCTCCATACGTGCCGTGGTGGCTGAGGATCATGTGCTGCAGTTTCATCAGCAGGTCCGCCGGTGTCTTTAATGTCCTTGCATAAAAGGATACCAGGTCGGTCCCCAGGTATGCATGGCCGAGGAGGCTTCCCTTTGTGGTATAGTCCGCAGCCCCGAAGGTGTTGGTATCCAGTTCCTCCAGCTTCCCGATATCATGGAGCAGGGCACCGGAGGCTACCAGGTCCTTGTCCACTGCCGGGTAGAACTGGCAGAGGGCGTCTGCCGCCTGCATCATCCGGTAGGAGTGGTATAAAAGCCCGCCGTAGATGGCATGGTGTACCGTTTTGGCGGCGGACCACATCCGGAGCTGGGATTTCTTATCCCGGAAGATGGCCGTCATGAGGGCCTTTAAGTCCGGGTCTGCAATGGCATCCAGACGGGAGCCGATGGCATCCAGTGTCCCGTCCAGGTCAATCGGCGCTTTCCGGATGAAGTCCTCCGGCGGGCGTTTGGAGCGCACACAGCTGTCCGTGTCGTAGGTTGTCTCGTTCCCATACAGGGACGCCTTCACGTTTAAGACCACCGCCGTGTTCTTCACCGGCAGGAAGTCATCCAGCCTTGCATCCCATTTCTTCACCTCTGCGGTGGTATCCCCGTCCGTGACCTTCAATACCACATACGGCTTCCCGGTTTTCGTTTCCCGTTCCATCACGTCCAGTACCAGCGCGTCTACCTGTTCCCGGATCCCAAGATCCAATTCCTTTAATTTTGCATTCATCTTTTGTTCCTCCTGTGTTTTCTAAATTCCTATCCAATATGGCATCCCGGGGCGGATTTCGTCCGGCGGGAGAAAATCCCATATTGGAGGGGACGAGACAGAAAGGAGAATGATTGTGGACAAGAAAGTATTGTTGGGAAAGATCGAAAAGTATGCGCTGATCTTCGGGTTTGTATGTATCATTGCCGGTATCTGGCTGCCTGCCCTGAACTGGGCATCCATCGCCCTGTTCGGCGTGACCTATGTGACAGGGTTTATCAAAGCCTATTGGAAGACCGGGCGGGTACGTCCCGTATCCCTGGTGTTGTGCCTGGCCTCCCTTGCATGGCTGGCCCTTCGGCAGTTTACGGAATCCCCGTTTTTACTGCTGTTCGGGCAGGTGGTGCTGTACATCTTCCTCTTGGATACCCAGCGCACCATGCTGGGACATTTCAATAAGCCCTTCCTGGCCTATGCGGCCTGTGCCGTTGCGGTCGGCCTTGCCACGGCCGTGTACCCGTGCCGTGTGACCAATATTGCCAACCTCCTGATGCAGGTATGGATCCTGTTCCGGTTCCTGGATCCGATCCTGGAAAAGATCGGACAGGCGCACCGGGCAAAGCGGCTGGCAGCCCTGGAAAAAGAGCAAAAGGGAAGCGAGGTGGACGCACCATGCAGCAGCAGCGGACAGACAGCGGACTAAGCACCCGGCAGTGGCTGGGGGTGATCTTCCTGGCGGGGATGCCGGTCCTGAATATTTTCTACTTATATAAAATCGTCTTCACGGACGAAGAGAAGCCCCATTACCGGTACGTCCGGGCAGTGGCAGCGGTCATGTACACCGTCTGGATCCTGGCGGCACTGCCAATGTTCCTGTTCCTGGTACTGGCCTGGTTTGGGGCATAACAGAGAGAGGAGCGATGGATATGGAAGAAGTAAAAGCAACACAGGAAGAAATGCAGAAAGAGAGAACAGGGGGACAGCGGGAAGAACCGCAGGAAGAAGCCAAAGAAGAAGCACTGACAGAAGCCCCGGAAGGGGCGGACGCCCTGGCAGCGGAAGAGGAGGCTGCTGAAGGGATGGAGGAGACGGAAGAATGGCTCCGGGATCCGGAAGAGGAGGAAGGGGTGTTCCCGTCTTTCCTGGGCTGGGTGGGCACGGTACTGCTCCTTTTGGTGCCGGCGGCCAACCTGGTGGTCCTCTTTGAGTGGGCTTCCGGGCATACGAAATATCCCATCCGGGTCAATTTTGCCCGTGCCATGATCCCGGCAGTGCTGGCGTTCTATGCCGTGCTGGCAGTGGGGATCCTCGTATTATAGACACAAAAAGACAGCCGCTTTCCCGGCATCCAGGAAGGCAGCTGTCTTGTTTTTTTTAACAGATCCAGTCGGCGGGATCCGTGGATGGCGGAACCACCCGGCGTGCCCTGCAGGCAGCGGCAGCCCGGGAGGTATCCACGGAAACACCGGGGATGGCATGGGCCGGGATCACGTCCCCGAACCGGTAGAGGTGGGTGTGGAAGTGGTCCTGGTTGGCGCAGTAGGTGATGACCTGCCCGGCTTCCGGTTCCACAATCCAGTATTCCTTAACCCCGGCACCGACATAAAGGTTGACGTGCTTTGTCTCAGCGCCCGGGGAGACGATCTCCAGGATCCAGTCCGGGACGCCATTGCATTCGGCATCCGTCACCTGCCCCGGCGGGCAGACCACAAGATCCGGACATACCGTTTCTTTTTTCAGGTGGACCGGGATTCCCTGGAAGACCTGGCTGTTTGTGGATATATGCCGGAGGGTCTCCTTTATGGTCTGTGCAAATCCATCCAGTACCTTCTGGTAAAACGCTACGTTTTCTGATCCGGACGGATCGCTGGCATTTCGTTCTGACATATCAATCCATTCTCCTTTATTAATAAAATAACAAATTTTACAGAAATGAAAATTCGGAACCAGGTTCCGAAAAAAAGCTGTCCCCCTTTCCGGGAAACAGCCTTTTGAAACCTTTCTTATGAAAAGGACACCTTCAGTATAGCAAACGGAAGCCTGCCCTGCAAGATGGCAGACGTAAAAAAAACCCGGAAGTGCCGGGGCCCCCACAGGGGAAAGAAACGAAAGGGGACGGGAAATCCAGGCCAAAAGTGGACGGGCTTTCCGTTCTTCCATATTAGGGTCAGCCGGGGCAGGGGAAGCCCATGGGGAAAGGAGGCATGGCCAATGGCAATCGACGCTTACGGGCTGCGGGACGAAGTGGAACGCAGGGTAAGGAACGGGGAAACATTTTCCCTCCAGGAAATCCGCAGGATCATGAAGCAGACCGGTTTGAGCTACGTACAGGTAGTCAGCCGGGCGAAGGCACTGAAAAAGCAGATGGACCAGGCGGAACAGGAAGCGGAAGCGAACGGAACCGTATTTGACAAAGAGCAGTATCTCCATGAACGCATGGGCGGGAAGTAGCCTCCCTGGGGACGCACCCTCCGGACAAAAACGGAAGGGCGGAGTGATCTTCCATATTGGAACTGCCGCAGGAAAAGCGGCAGGGCAGCCGCCCCGGGGACGGGAACAAAAGCCTTCCGGGTATCCGGCAGGCATAATGCCGGGAAAGGACCAGGACCGGGGAACCAGGAACCTCATTTTGTTGTACTGAAACTGACAGGTTCGGTCCGGGTTACAGGAGTTCGGGCATTTCAGGTACGTCCGCAAATCCCAGGCATGGCAGGTTCCCATCCCGAAATCGGAGGGGCTGACCGATCTTCCATATTCAAAGCGGCGGCGGATACCAAACCTGCCGCCGGCAAAAAAAACTGAGAAAGGAGAAACAAGCCCATGAAAACATTCCTTGAAGAATACGGCGTTGTTGTTGTGGCAGCGATCATCATCATGATCATCGTTGTAGCAGCAACACCACTCGGAACATCCATCCGTGACGGAATCGTATCCGCAGTAAGCAGACTTACTACAGCACTCAACAACTCAAACGGCGGAAACACAAGCGTTACACCGTAAGTTCCTGCGAGAACAGGCGGCCGGCCCGGGGCCGCAGCCCGGGCACAAAATAAATAAAAGAAAAAGGAGAACAAGCCAATGAAAACATTCCTCGAAGAATACGGTGTTGTGGTTGTGGCTGCGATCATCATCATGATCATCGTTGTAGCAGCAACACCACTTGGAACAAGTATCCGTGCAGGTATCGTATCTGCAGTAGACAGACTGACAGCAGCACTGGATGCATCGAACGGCGCTGACAACGGCGTAACACCGTAATAGGCACAGCGTCAAAATACCTGCCCGGGTGGTCACAGCCCGGGCATTTCCAAAAACGAAAAACAACTAGAATCAGGAGACAGTATATATGAAAACATTTTTGGAAGAATACGGGATCATCGTGGTGGCAGCGATCATCATCATGATTATCGTTGTGGCAGCGACGCCACTTGGAACAAGCATCCGGAACGGAATCACATCGGCGGTGGACAGGCTGACGGACGCACTGGGGGATTCCAACGGGTCCGATACAGGACCGGACTTAGGGCCGGAAACACCGGAACCACCAGAACCGTAAGTACCGGATCCGGAGTTACCATAATCTGGTATGCACATGAGGGGGCTTCGGCCCTCTTTTTTGTTCCATAAGGGCAGGGAATCTGCCATATTGTTTGCAAATATGGAAGAAAGGAGAACACTTGAAAAGTGTAATAAGGAAAATTATGGCAAAAGTATTTGGTTCCGAATGGGAATTTAAGGACAGCAGCTTTGGCCCGCTCCTTCCGTATATCGAGGACGATCAGATTACGGATATCAACTTCAACGGCACGGATGTCTGGGTGGAACACCTGACGAAGGGCATCTACAAGACGGACGTGCAGCTGACACAGGAGTTCGTCAACCAGTTCAGCACAAGGATTGCCAACGTGGTGAGCGACCAGCTGAACAAGTACCACAACGTCGTGGAAGCAGAAACGGACGAGCTGCGAATTTCCATCATCCATCACAGTGTTACGAATACCGGCTATTCCATCTCCATCCGTAAGACGCCGCCGGTTATGCGGCTCAATGACGAGGAAATGCTGAAAACCGGGTACTGTACAAAGGAGATCTTAAACCTCCTGAAGCACTGCATTGACGCAAAGATGAACATGGTGTTCTGCGGGACACCGGGTGCCGGGAAGACGGAACTTTTGAAGTACCTGACCCAGTACATCCCAATTTATGAAAAAGTCATGACCATTGAAGACAACCTGGAGATCCACTATAAGGATATCAACCCGGGGGCCAACTGTGTGGAACTGAAGGTAGACGAGGAGCTGTTCTCGTACACAAAGGCCATCAAGACCGCCCTCCGGCAGAACCCGCAGTGGGTGCTCCTCTCGGAAGCACGTTCCGTGGAAGTCAAATACCTCCTGGAATGCTTCTCCACCGGTCTCCACGGGCTGACCACCCTCCACACGGACGATACCCGGAAGATCCCGGACCGTGTGGCCAACATGATGCAGGATGCCTATGCGGCGTCCCGTCTGGAGAACGATATCTACAGTTTCATTAATGTAGGGATCCTGCTCCGGAAGAAACTGATAAACGGGAAGATCCAGAGGGTGGTGGACCAGATCTGCTTCTTCGACCGGGTAGGGGACGAGAACACCTACAGTCTGGTAGTGGAAGGCGGGAAGCTGGTGTCCAAGGACCTGCCGGAAAACGTCAGGAAGAAATTCCAGTGGAACGGCGTCAATGACCCGTTCACGGAAAGGAGAGCATAAGCCATGGCAAAGAGACAAAAGAAACAGAAGCCGAAACGGGCAAGGAAGAATAAGGGCCTGAAATTCTACCAGGTACTCAATCCCATTGCCCTGAAAAAGGAGATTAAGCAGATGGACGTGGGTGAGTTTTCCGCCCTCAACTACTTAAAGTTCCTTGCCATCTGCTATGTGGGCATGATCGTCCTGATCTTCGTGTTCAAGCTCCAGTGGCCGTATGCCCTGGCCCTCATTGCCCTGGAGACCCTGGGACTCCCGATGGCCTTCTACCTGCAGTTCAAAAACCTGTACGAAAAGAAGAAGTTTGAGGACATTGCGGCCTACATCGAACAGCTCCTGTACTCCTTCAAGCGGCAGCCAAAGATCCTGTCGTCCCTGGAAGACACGGTTGTCCTGTTCGAGGACCGCAAAGACGGGCATTTGTACCAGGCCATCCAGAAGGCCATCGCCTACATTCGGGAAGGGCACTTTGAGGAGGACTTATATAAGGAAGCCTTCGCCTTTATCGAAGAGGAGTACGGCTGCAAGCGTCTGTACAAGGTCCATGAGTTCCTGGTACGGGTGGAGAACAGCGGCGGTACGGTCAAGGAATCCATCGACATCATGCTCCAGGACCGGAACCTGTGGGTGAACCGGATCCAGGAATTTGTCCAGGAGAAACAGAAAGTCCGGATCAACGTCACCATCGGCATCGGCCTCTCCATGATCGTCGTTGCCATGAGCACTTACATGGTGCCGTCGGAGTTTGGCATCAACAGCCAGTGGCCGTCCCAGCTGGCGGCAACGGCAACCTTTGCCCTGAATATGCTGATCTGGTACTTTGTCCAGAAAGCCCTCGCCAAGAGCCTCCTGGAAGCGGACATGGACCTGCCGTTCTCCGAGGTGGAGCGTGCCTACAACCTGGTCATGCACGACAAGCAGAAAACCGGGCAGTACAAGATCGCAGCCGGGATCTGTGCCGTGGGTGCCGTGGCAGCCTACTTTGCCCTGGGTATCCAACCGGCCGTAGCCCTGGCGCTGTTTGCAGGGATCCTGGTTACCCAGCCGGGACGAAAGTACAAGGCCTGCTTCAAGCGTGTGAAGCGGGAAGTGGAAAAGACCTTCCCGGACTGGCTCATGGCCCTGGCGCTGCAGCTGCAGACGGATAACGTCCATGTGTCCATCGCAAAGACCATGATGGATGCGCCGGAGATCCTCCGGGAGGAGCTGGTGAAACTCCAGGACAACCTGGAGAAGCACCCGAACGAACTGGAACCGTACATCGGCTTCTTCCGGAAGTTGAACAGTGCGGACATCCTGACCGCCATGAAAATGCTCTATGCCATGTCGGAGTTCGGTTCCGATGACGCCCAGGAACAGATCCAGGGGCTGGTGGAACGGAACATCCAGATCATGGACAAGGCGGACCGGATGCGCATGGAAGACAACCTGGCAGGCATCAGCTTTGCCATGCTGCTGCCGATGCTAACAGGTATCATCAAGATGCTGGTAGACCTGTTCCTGGTCATGGGCTATATCCTGGGCCAGATCAGTATGTAGACAAGGAGGCGGTTGTATGAGTGAATTTCTGGAAGAATACGGGGGCATCGTGGCCATTGCCCTGGTAGGGCTTGGCATCATTGCTGCCTTTACACTGGCGCTAGTCCAGATATGTAACATTTAAAGGGGGCTGCGTACATGAAAGAAATCTTAGAAGAATACGGCGGGATCATTGCAGCAGTCATTACTGCCCTGATTATCGTGGGACTCCTGTTTGCCATGTTCACGCCGGGGAACCCGATCTATGACGGCGTGCGGGACCTCTTGACCGCCTCCATGCCGTAGGAAGGAGACACACATGAAAGCATTTTTAGGCCAATACGCCAAAGTGATCCTGATTGCCCTCTGCGTCACCGGCCTGGTGGTATTCCTCCTGTCGGCAGGGGGCGGGTCCTTCCGCTCCTATATCCCGGAACCGGTGGCAACCGCCGGGAAGGAGGACAGCGGGGTGCTGGTGGACGACATTGCCGCCAGGAAGGCCCCGGTGATCACGGTAAAGAAAGTGAAGCTGAAAGCCGGGAACAGCTACAACCTGAAGGGGGCGTCCTTCGTGTCCGCCGTGGATGCGGACGGGGATGCCATGACGGTAAAGATCGAGAAGATCATCCAGCCGGACGGATCCCAGCTTTCCGTGCCGGCAAACGGCATCATCCAGGCGAAGAAGGGGAACTATAAAGTCACCTACAGCGCCCAGGAGACCTATAAGACCGTGGTCAACCGGTCGGAGAAGACCGCCACGTTCGTGGCAGATTAAAGGAGGGTTTTGCGATGAAAGGTGCAATCGAAACCATGATCGGAATCCTGGTGCTGACCTTTATGGCGGTGCTTGGCACGTCGTACATCACGGCGTCCTTAAACACCCAGCGGGCGCAGAACTACCATGCGTCCGTGGTGCAGGAACTGGAGAATTCCGATTTTGCGGACAGCGTGATTGCGGAAGAACAGGCAAAAGCGCTGGAGAACAATTACAATGAACTGAAGATTGAAAAGAAGACCAGCGACAGCACAGGCGAAAGCTATGCGAAAGTGACACTGGACTACAACTACAGCATCCCGATCCTCAACATGGTCATGGACCATGAGATCGTGGGCTATGCTAGATAGGAGGGGGACGCATGAAGAACGCAGTCATCGGCTTTTGCAGTATCATCATCCTCCTGCTTGCGGGCATGGCCATCAGCACGGCGGAAGGTCGGACCATGCGCCAGAACGAGCTGGACAGTACCCTGGGCGCTGCCATGGTGCAGTCCATGGAGATCCTCACCATGTCGAAGGACTACGAAATGGAAGATAAAGAAGCCTTCGTTTCCGACGTGATCCAGAACGCCCTGGTGCGGATGAACTCCGACTCGGAGTATGACGTGGAAGTGTACAGCGTGGACACGGAGAAGGGCATCCTGGACGCAGAGGTCACGGAGACCTATACCCAGCTGTTCGTGCCCGGGAAGGTCACCGCACGGAAGACCGTCGTGCTGGACGACTACACCAACGAGGACGACGTGTACTACAGCGTGACGTTCCAGAAAAGCGGGAACGTGGTGAAACAGATCCAGGTCCACGGCGGGGATTTCCTGTCCGGGGCGCTGCTCCCACAGGGCACCGGCGTGACGAAGTGGAAGGACAAGGACAGCGGCACCGTGTATACCGCTTCCAATATCGCCACCCTTGCCGTCACGAAGAACCTGACGCTGGAAGCCGTATCTTAAGATACGAAAAAAATGAAAAGAAGCAGTCCTGCAGGCAACATCCTGCCGGGCTGTTTTTTTTGCCGGAATGAAAGGGGCGGCCGATCTTTCATATTAGTGACGGAGCCTGAAAGGGCAAACAAGGAAGGAGGAGGTACCCTTGGACAGATAACCGTCCTTTCAAGACAACTGAATACAGTAGGGCGACGGCAGCCCGATTTGAAGCCTGTCGAAAGACGGGAAACTGCCGAACCATAAGGAGGTAAAATTGACTATGAGACGAACATGGAAACGATTCCTTGCGGGATCCCTTGCGGCTGTCATGGTATGTTCCATCCCGATGGGCTACGTCACCGCCGCAGACATTACCGGCGGGGGCACATCCACGGAGGCGTCCGGCATAACGGAACTTCCCAAAGGGGATGGGTCGAAACTGGCGAAGATACTGGATCCAAAGGATCCAAACCAGTCACTGGAACAGCTGAAGTTTGAGGAACTCGATGACCTGACGGCCTATGAGGCGGTGCTTGCCGCCAAATACCTGTACTTGAGGGATTCTGCCTTGTCCGATCATCGTCAATCCTTAACACCTTATATCAACGCATTAAATGCCATCGAGGAGCGGGAAGCGCTCTCCGGGGAAGACCGGGAACAGGCGCTGGCAGATACCGGCGCATGGTTTGCGGAACATGACACGGTAGTGGACTGGGAAGCAGAAGGGCTTGCAAGCCTTTCGGACTATGCAACCTACCTGGACGAGAAAGCGCCGGAGTTTCAGGTCAACAACCGCTTAAACTGGCTGGATAAGCTGGAAAGCACGGGAAAAGAAGACCGGGAGGCAGCGGCACAGGCCATGCTTCTGGACTTTGGCGAAACGTCCTTTGCGGATGTCAGCAAGGCATCCACGATTGCCGTGTTTGCGGCCATGGGGGCAGAGAAAGCAGCCGTTTACTTTGGGGAGCTGGAAGACCGGGAGGCCTACCAGTACCTGGAAGCAGCAGAGCTGTCCTACGCATCCGTCCTTTCGGAAGCACTGCGGACGAAACAGGCGGATACGGTGAAGTTCCAGGAATATGCAGACGTGTACTGGACGGTTGCCGGAACGGTCCTGGGCCGGGACGCCAAAGCCGCAGCGGACTACCGCACGGAGGGCGCATCCCAGTACCTGGAAGCGGCAGTAGGTAAGGAAACCAGGAAGGAGCAGGGCATCAAAGACCATGCATCCTACATGGAATACTTAGCGGAACTGAGCGCCAGCAAGGACTTCACAACGATCCGGCAGAACCTGGACGACGTGGACACCAAAAAGGACACCGCCCAAAAACAGCTGGAAAATTTCAAGTCCTACCTGGAAGAGGTCTACGGCTTCGACTCGCAGGAGACAGCAACCGAAGAGCCGGAAGCTGACGCAGAAAGCAAAGAAGAACCGGCAAAGACTGAAACCCCAAAGAAGAGCGCCCCTGCAAAAGCAGCAAAGGCAGCAGCAGCGGCACCACGTGCAAGCGTAGGCGTCACCTACCAGGCCCATGTAGACCAGAAGGGCTGGCTTGGCTGGGTGAGCAACGGAGCAACTGGCGGAACGACTGGCCAGAACCTGAGCATGCAGGCCATCCAGATCAAGGGAAGCGGATTCCCGTCCGGATCCGGCATCCAGTACCGTGCGCACGTGCAGACTAAGGGCTGGATTGGCTGGGTGAGCAACGGGGCAACCGGTGGAACGACCGGCCAGAGCAAGCGGATGGAGGCCATTCAGATCAAATTGACGGGAGCCATTGCAAACCAATACCATATCCAGTATCGTGCCCACGTGGAAGATATCGGCTGGATGAACTGGGTGGAAAACGGCGCTACTGCCGGAACGACTGGCGAAAGCAAGGCCGTCCAGGCCATCCAGATCCGCCTGGTGCCGGTGGTGGCAAGGAACATCAATACCGGCGCAACCTACTGCTCCATCCAGGAAGCAGTCAATGCGGCCAGTGCCGGACAGACCATTGGTGTCATTGCCAGCCATTCCACCTCCGGGATTGTGATCAACAAGAATATCACGATCTATTCCTACGGTGGAAACTATACGGTCACCAACAGCAACAAAAATGACAGTGTGTTCGAAGTACAGTCTGGAAAGACCCTGACACTGGGCGGAAGCTCCAATACCCTGACCATCAACGCCAACAACGGCAACCAGCCGACGGTGGATGTAAAGTCCGGGTCAATCTTCTATCTGAAGTCCGGAGCAACCCTGTCCAACTCCTACAGTACTTCTGTCCTGAACCTGGGTACCACCTACATCCAGGGCGGAACCATCACAGGAGGAGAACGAGGGTATCTTTCCGATACACCGAGGACGACAGGAGACGGATTTACAAAAGCAAAGCATTATAATGGTTCCGGTATCTACAACAAAGGGACACTGAACATATCTTCTGGCACCATTTCCAATAACTATACTTGGATGCTGGGAACGATCTTTAATGGCGGGAAACTGACCATGACAGGCGGTACCATTAGCGGGAACAAGGCTCACTATGGGGCGGGAATCTATAACGCAGCTGGCGTAAGCGGCTACAATGGTTCCCTGAATATCACCGGCGGATCCTTTACCAACAACTCAACCATTAATGGCTGGGTGGAAGGCCGTAAATTGGGCTTGTCCATGGATAGTACCGATTTTAGTCCGTTTGCGGGGAACGGCGGAGCCATCTTTACAGGAGCACATAACAGCCCGTCGATTTCTAATGTTACATTCAGCGGAAATACCGGCTCATTTGGAGGAGCAGTATTTGCGGGGCCGGATGGAAAAACCCAGACGGGATATACAATTACGATTAAAAACTGTAAGTTTCAGAACAATACCGCAACGGCTGCCGGATATGATGCGGATTCCTCAATAGCGAACAGTAAGGAAAGATCCTGCGGTGGCGGGGCAATCAGTTCGCACATGGCCGTATCCATCAGCGGGTCTACCTTTACCAACAATAAACAGGTGAACGATTCCTGGTCGGAACAGCAGTTCGGATACTACGGACATGGCGGAGCGATCCGTATGCGTCTGGGTGGAACCATTAGCGGTTGTACCTTTACTGGGAACACTGCTGCCATCGGTGGGGCAATTTCCATGTATGATCCGGCCGAAACCGTTTCGTATACAGCAAATTACAGTAGCAATACTGTTTCCGGTAACTCTGCAACTCGTGCCGGCGGTGGATTCTACTTCGATACCAAAAAGGGATCTGTGAACATGACATCCAACACGGTTCAGAGCAACAAGAATACGGGAAGCATCGGCGGTGGAGGTGCCTACATTGCATCCGGCACAACAGCAAAGATTACCGGAGGTTCCTTCTCCGGCAATACTTCTACTCTTGGCGGCGGTGTTTGCAACTGGGGAACGACGACTCTTTCCGGTGTTACGTTTACGAACAACACAGCATCCCAGAAGGGCGGCGGTGCGTACCAGGCAGGAACCATGTATCTGAATGGTGCCCTTGCCATGGATGCTACATCCGATATCTATCTTCCGACAGGGAAACGGGTAGATATTAATGCTGCACTGACGAAGACATCCGGCCTGGTGGCGAAGTTTACGCCGCAGGATTACTATAACGGACGTGTCCTTGCCAGAGTAGCTTATGGTACGAAGCTTGCTACGACAGAATTTGCCTACAGCTCCGGCGCTGAAAAATTCCAGCTGGCAGCTAACGGATCCTATATTATTCGTCCGGGAAATAAGCATGCGTCTTCGTCTTCTGTGGCAGACAGTGACCTGGTAATCAGTACACGCTATAACCTGAACTATGTAGCGAATAAACCAAGCAGTGCATCTGGATCCGTATCCAATATGCCGTCCAATGGCTTTTCCTACTGGAACGAGAACACGACACTTTCCAGTTTGACACCGACTTTGACTGGATATACATTCAAAAACTGGAACACAGCAGCTTCCGGAAGCGGAACATCCTACAGCAAGGGACAGACTGTGCTTTTAAATAAGGCGCTGACAATCTATGCACAGTGGACGCCAAATACCTATAAGGTAGTGTACAATGGCAACGGTGCAACGGGCGGATCTACTGCAACCAGTACTCATACTTACGATGTAGCCAAAAACCTGACAGCCAACGGCTTTACAAAAACCGGTTATCGGTTTGCTGGATGGGCAACATCGGCATCCGGCAGCGTCGTATATTCAGATAAGCAGAGCGTGAAAAACCTGACTTCTGTAAATGGCGGAACAGTAACTCTGTATGCGAAGTGGACACCGAACACTTATAAAGTAGTGTATAACGGCAATGGAGCAACGGGCGGATCAACCGCAACCAGCACTCATACCTATGATGTAGCCAAAAACCTGACAGCCAACGGCTTTGCGAAGACCGGATACATCTTCCAGGGCTGGGCAACCAGTGCAAACGGAAGTGTCGTATATTCCAACGGCCAGAGCGTCAAGAACCTGACCGCTACCCATAACGGAACCGTGACCCTGTATGCGAAGTGGAGTCCAATCGGCTATACCGTCATCTATAACGGCAACGGTGCAACGGGAGGATCTACTGCAAGCAGCAGTCATACTTACGATGTAGCCAAGAACCTGACAGCAAACGGCTTCAGCAAGACGGGATACCACTTTGGCGGTTGGGCAACTTCCGCAACTGGCAGTGTCGTATATTCCAATATGCAGAGCGTCAAGAACCTGACCACAACCAACGGTGCGAAAGTCAACCTGTATGCGAAGTGGACGCCGAACACCTACAAGGTAGTCTACAACGGCAACGGCGCAACAGGCGGATCCACTGCAAGCAGCAGCCATACTTATGACGTAGCGAAGAACCTGACGGCAAACGGCTTTACGAAGACCGGTTACACCTTTGCAGGGTGGGCAACTTCTTCCGGCGGCAGCGTGGTTTATAAAAACGGACAGTCCGTGAAGAACCTGACTTCTGTCAACGGCGGAACGGTGAACCTGTATGCAAAATGGACACCGATTACTTACACCGTAGTCTACAATGGTAACGGAGCGACAGGCGGATCCACTGCAAGCAGCAGCCATACCTACGATGTGGCGAAAAACCTGACTGCCAACGGATATACCCGCACCGGATATACCTTTATTGGGTGGTCCACAACAGCATCCGGAAGTGTGAAATACACGAATGGACAGTCCGTGAAAAACCTGACATCTGTGAATGGAGCAACGATCACTCTGTATGCACAGTGGAAGATCAATACGTATACCAATACGATTTCTCATTGGGCAGGCGGTTTCAAGAACAGCGAAGGCAATAACAGTAACAAGACGATGTTCAAGCTGACCGATACCAACTTCAAAGCAGATTATGCAAGCAAATACGTCATGGATTCCAGCAGGAAGACGACTATTCCGAACGGCTTCTATCTGAATACGAGCTTTGGAACAAGCTATATTTCCGGATCCTGGAAGAGCTATGCAATGGGTACATCTGTAACACAGCAGGCAAAGGCTGGATCCTTTGAGTATGATTATTACCCGACCACCTACAAGATCACTTACGATCTGGCAGGCGGCACCCATTCCGGAAACCCGTCCACTTATAACGTCCTCTATGGCGTGACGTTCAAGAACCCGACCAGAAAAGGCTACACCTTCAGCGGATGGTACATGGACGGCAAGAAGGTAACGGGCATCAACCCTGGTGCAACCGCTTCCTTTACGAGCGCATCGGATCTGTACAGCAAGCTGTCTACACGGACCACCGGAAACAAGACGGTAACGGCAAAATGGACACCAATCAAGTACGAGATCAGCTATGACGGCAATGGTGCAACAGGTGGATCTACACCGAATACCAGCCTGACTTACGATACGCCGGGAACGGTGGCAGAGAACGGATATACCTGGGAATCCCATGTGTTTGTGGAGTGGAACACGAAGCCGGACGGCTCCGGTACCAGCTACAAGCCGGGCGATAAGGTAACCAACCTTACCGATAAGAACGGGGATGTTATCAAGGTCTACGCCATCTGGGATGAGCAGATCCGGGTGGTTTACTTAGGCAATGGCGCAACATCCGGTTCCCAGAAATCCGAAGTTGTAACGGAATCTCAGGTACGGAAAGCCGGCGGTTATACGGTAAAGAAGAATGCCGGATATACCGCCTATAAAAAGAATCGGGCAACGTACATAGGATGGGATAAACGTACAAAAGTAAACGCAAAGGAAACTGCTTATAGAGAATCCAATGTGAATATCATTACATGGGAAGATCTGGAAGATATCCGTGACTATGCGAAAGCCCAGAAGGCAAAATCCAGGATGGCTGTCCGGACCATGACAGCTTCAGCAGATACCAAGGCAGCATCCATTGAGGAAGCGCCTCTGAATGCGACCTGGGATGAGGCGCCAACGATCGATACCACTGGTAAAGCGGGAGTATGGTACTACGAAGGCACTACGGTCACACGGGATGACCTGCTGGAAGGCATCACGGCAAGCGATGATGTGGATGGAAGTCTGACCAATAAGATCATCATCACCAAGATCGCCTACTCAGCAGGAAAAGTGGTAGACGGAACGAAACAGCCAGCCTACCAGAGAACCTGGACCAACGGCATGCCGGCAAGTGAAAACCTCGATACCTGGTTCCTGCAGCTGGCAAAAGAAGACAAAAAGGCAGTCCACACAGTCACCTACCAGGTAACGGACAGTGTGGGCAACGTGACCACGGCAACCGCACAGATTGAAGTACGGTACAATGAGTTCCCGACCATTACATCGGAAGACCGGTACTTTACACTGGATGAGGCGAAAGCCGGAAAGATCACAGCCAATGCGCTCCTGAACGATACCAACGTGGACGGAACCCGGAAAACATTTGCATGGGACAACGAAGAAAACGACCTGACGAACAGGCTGACCCTTCTGGATTTCAATGCGGACGAGTTCAAACACTTCGAGGAGTCCGGATACCGGAAAGTCACTCTTCATGTCCAGGACAGCATGGGACCTGGCGGAAAGGGAAAAGAGACAACCAAGCAGATCACGGTTTACGTTGTAAAAGACGGGGAGATCCCGGAAGTCGAGAAAGCGAAGAATGTCCGCTTTATTGATGAGAAGAACTACAACAAGAACAAGGACTGCAACCCGGATACCATGACCCAAGAAGAGAAGGACCAGGCAAATAAAAACGGCGGTCTGAACGTGGATTCCAAGTGGTACACGGAAGAAGACTACCGGGATCTGATTCAGGAAACCTTCCAGAAGACCAGCGGAACGGTATACAGCTACACACTGGACGACATTGAAGAGATGCGTGAGTTTGTAGACGAGCACGGAGTCGGCAACAGCCAGGAAGCAGACGCACTGGACAAGTTTGCTGAGAAGTTTAACATCGAATAAGGTCAAAGGATTGACAGAGGAGGCCGTGAAAGCGGCCTCCTTTTTGTGTGTAAAAAACGGAACCCGGTTCCGAAAAAGATAATAGAAATAAAGAATCATTTGTGATATACTGTCATGGAAAGGAAAGATAGGCTGGAAATCTATCCCATACATTTTATGGACAATAAGTAGGATATCTTGCGTAGAAATATATGAATAATGATTATAAATTCATTTATATGAAAAACCTGCAAACTTCACATAGCTCACATAATGAGCTTGCTCGACTGTCGAAAGAAATAAATTCCTTTTCTGGCAATTATTTGCTTTTAGATTTTACAGGAGTTACTTTTATTTCTTCTAATCAGTTTGCTGTCTTAGGATGTATATTGTCAGAGTTTCAACGTAAAAATAGAAACAAGAAGATAGCGATCTCTGGAATGAATAATAAGCTCTCATCCATTATAAGGGTAAACGGATTCAGCAAACATTTTTCTTTGGAGCCGTTACCGGACAGATATAATACTTCAATTCCATATAAAATATTTAGCGTATTACAGATTGATGAATTTGAAAAGTATATTACTATCAGTCTTTTTAACCGTTCAGACATTCCAAGAATGTCTTCAGGCGTAAAAGAGTGCATGATTGATAATGTATTGGAAATATTTAATAATGTAAAAGAACATACGAATGCGGAGTATTTATACACTTGCGGACAATATTTCCCGAAGAAAAAGCTTCTATATTTTACTGTAGCTGACGCTGGAGAAACGATTCCTTATAATGTTACACGTTTTTTCACTAATCAGCATCTACCATTGAATGATTTTGCAGTTAAATGGGCAGTTCAATCGGGAAATTCCACTCGCCAGACAGGAAGTCCAGGAGGGTTAGGTCTATATCTTTTGTCTGACTTCATAAAGATGAACAAGGGAGAGCTGTTTATTGTTTCTGGTAACGAAACTTTCGAACAGACTAATCGAGGAGTTCGGTGCAGATATTTAGATTTTGCTTTTTCTGGCACTATTGTAACAATGGCTTTTAATATAGCTGACGATTCTAGTTACTGCTTAACCAGTGAAAAGGAATTGGATTTATTCTTATAAGGAGGTAGGTTTGATGAGTAAAATTATTGATGTTGCTGAGGTTATAGGTTCTCCTTCAGCGCTAACGCAAGAACAAGGCGAAAAGATATATTCTATTATTACCGATTCTATGAGTAGAGAAGAAGGAGTTACTTTGGATTTTGAAAATGTAGAGAGTATGATTTCTCCGTTTTTAAATACTGCAATTGGACAACTTTATGGATCTTTTTCTCCTGAGATTATCAGTAGTTACTTACATGTAGAAAACTTTCCAGATGCAAAACAATCCACTCTAAAAATCGTAATTGACAACGCAAAGAAGTATTATAGTAATAAAGAAAGATATACTACAACAGTGAAGGACGTGATCGGTTAATGTCAAGTCAGAAACTACCTATTTCCAGCGTCGTTCCAAAGCAGACAGATATTTTTATGTTGGATACCAATATTCTTATCAAAATTCTTTATCCTGCAATGAATGATAAGAATGTTATGCCATATGAAAATTTATATGCAGCACTTTTAGCTGCAAAATCAAAGTTATTTATTTCTTCTATTCAAATTTCGGAATTTATTAATAGATGTATACGGTTTCAATTTGCCTTATACAAAGATTCCGAAGACAACAGGGAGTTTGATTTTAAGAAAGACTACCGGAATACAGATGATTATAGAAATTCTATGACGGCTATATTGGATATTATAAATTTTGATATTATTCCCAATTATACATTCATAGACGATGGATTTAGTAAAATGCAGAATGACCAAATATTCAGATATGGATTTTCGTATGATTTTAATGATTCTTTATTGCTTGAAATTGCCAGTCAAAACCATGCTATGCTAATTACAGACGACAGGGATTTTGCGAATTATAGTTCGGATGTAAAAATTATAACCAATAACAAAACTTTACTTATGTTTTCGTGAGAATCAATCACGAAGCAGATGCCTTAGAAATTTTAGCTTTAATTAAATAAAGTCAAAGGATTGACAGAGGAGACCGTGAAAGCGGTCTCCTTTTTATATGTACAAAGCGATTCCGTTTCTCCTATATTCTATATAAATACAGAATACAGGAGGAAATGAAAATGGAACGAAAAATGAGAATCATTTGGAAGGCATGCAAAGTATTACCGTTTGCAACAGTTGGAGGAATTGCTGGGTACCAGATCCGGAAATGGTTGGACTCACGAAAGGGCAAGGATGCAGAACTGGAGAAGAAAAAACAAACAGGAGACTTCAAACGGAACATCCATGCGCTGCAGTACGACACAGAGAAAGCACTGTACCAGCGGTGTGTTGAAAAAATCGAGGAATCGAGCAGAATCGGAGATATGCACTGCTATCTTCTGAGCAGCGGAACCTGTGACTTGCCGGAATGGATTAAGAAAAAGCTCCTTGCGTATGGGCTGGATCTGTGTTGCCACACAATGCATGATGGCAGCTGTTGGTGTGAGGCATATTGGGATAGTCAGGCATCCGGCAAAATGAGAGAGTATCATTCCATTATTTGAGAAATAAAACGATCCGCTTCGAATTGGACGAGGCGGATCGTTTTTATATAGATTCACTTTGGAACAAAACAATATAGATAAACAATGCTCACGATAAATATTGTATTAATTATTGTTACATAAGGGATTACGTATGCAAATTCACGCCGTTTCCTCGTTCCTGTTATGATAATTCCAGACAGCAGAAAAACACAAAGCGACATCAAAAACGAACACAAAATTACAGCGTTATGTGTGATATTATCCCTGCTATCCGAGTGATAAAATAATATCGCATGGAAATTACTGGAAACAATGTCCTAAATTGTTTTTTATATAAGGGAGGGCAGAGCATGGAGAAATTCATTGTAAAAAAACTTGGAGATTCTACAGAAACAGTCACCGTCCGGTTGGACAGCATTTTGCTGTCGGAATACGATGATCTGGCAAAGCAGACAAACCGCTCCAGGAACGAACTGATGGTCATGGCCCTCCAATTTGCCTTAGATAACCTCGTCATCGAATAACGTATGCAAATTCCGGGAAATTTTCCCGAATTGATATACTAACATCAACAACGAAACAGCAAACAGAAAAGGAGAAACAACATTATGAAAAAGAAACAGGTTTTGGCACTGATGTTAAGCGCAACCGTCGTATCCGGAAATGTTATGACAGCTGGTGCGGCAGATCAGGTAGGTACCACAGCAACCGTTCAGGCAGTCCAGGAAGCAGCTGCGGATCCGGTAGCACAGACAAAAGAAGCGGTACAGGAAGTAACAGCGGAAGCAACAGAAACAGCGGCATCTTCTAATAAGGAAGAAACAACAACACAGGAGACAGCGCCAGAAGCTACAGCTTCCAATAAAAATGAAACTTCCGATTCTGCCCAGAACGCTTCTGCGTCCACAGAGACAGCAGAGAAGAAGGAAGAAACTGCAGCAGCTACAACAGCTGACAAAACAACAACAGCAAACAGCACAGCCGCAACAACAGATAAAGCAGCAGCAAATAATACTGTTGCGGTTCAGAATAATACGGAATCCGGGGAATCTGCCGAAGATGACGAACAGCACTGGACAGAACTGCCGGACGGAACAGTTGTGCCGGACGAAGGATGGATGTTCGATGAAAACGGAAACTGTGTGCCAATCCCGGAAGAGGGAGATACGGAAACAGATAACGGCAACACAGACGAAGAAAAAGGACCGGTCCTCCAGGTAGGGGAAACCTTTGAAGTGGCAGACCAGCAGCATACCATGAAATACAAGGTCATTGCGGACGGGAAGGTGGAGCTGTATGAAATGATTGCGGACAAACCAGACCAGGCGCCGGCGAACATGACGATCTCCGGCAAGGTGACGTATAAAGGCAACACGTATCAGGTATCCAAAGTCAGTGATGTGTCGGTTGCGGTTGTATGGCATACGCAGAACCTGACAATTGGAGAAGGAGTAGAAGATCTGAATGTTGCCCTGTATCAGTTCCGATTAGATACTTTGAGTCTTCCGGCATCCCTGAACCATATCTTTGGCCAGGAAACAGAAACAGATGCCAATGGGGACGTTTGTATCAAACCGTTCTATGATGACCGATACGGACAGAGAATTGATAAATTCATCCTTTCAGAAGACAACCCGATATTTGTCCTGGAAGACGGCAACATCCGCCTGAGAAGCGAAGCTGAACAGGAAGTGCAGGTTGGGGACGAACTGGAAAAAGACTACATTCAGTATGTCGTTACCGGGGAAAACGAAGTAGAAGTGACAGGTGCTTTTGCTGGAAAGAGCGATACCCTTACTATTCCGGCAGCTGTGCATATCAAGGGCAGGGATTTTAAGGTAAAAGCAGTTCAGGCTACATTTAAAGTTCCACTTGGATCTATCAAACATCTGGTTATCGAAGAAGGTGTTGAAGCGTTCAGACAGCACTTAAATGGCGGTGCATCAACTTCTAACCATAATTATGGATTGGAAACAATCACTTTGCCATCCACCTTGAAGGAATATGATGCCTTTTCCGCAAAAGATTTAAAACGAATTGATGTTGCGGAAGGTAATCCGAATTACAAGTCGGTAGATGGAGTCCTTTATAATAAGGAGATGACAGAGTTGATTACGCTCCCGGCAAGCGCGGACATGGAAGAATACACTACACCAGATTCAGTTACGAAGGTGTTAGGCATAGCTATGGACTATATCAAAACGATTAAGAAAATAACAATAGCTGATTCCGTTAAAACGCTAGAACTTGGCGCTGTTGCATCTACAACCGGATTAGAAGAACTGGTAATTGGTTCAGGAATAGAAGAAATGGGCGATGTGGTAGTAAGGGATTGCTATGGCTTGAAAAAGTTAACCATTAAAGCAAGCTGCCGATACTCAGCTGAAAGCTTCAGCCATTGCCCGGACCTGGAAGAGGTCTATATCGAAGGAACCCCGACTGCTTTTGGAGGGAAAGTATTGACGGATCTCCCATCTTTGAAAGCGTTCCATGTATCCAATTCTGACACTCTGTTCTCTAAAGATGGTGTGCTTTACGGATACAAAGGAACCGGCGGGTCTGTAATCTCTAAGTACCCAGCAAACAAAGCAGGGGATACTTTCATCCTTTCCGAGGATGTCAAGGGATTTGACGCCTATGCATTCCATAAAACACAAAATCTGGAAACACTGGTGATCCCGGCTGGCGTGCAGTTAAGAGCAGGTACGGTTTATGACCCTGCAAAACCGATCAAAGTGTATGTAGGGGACAGCACTTTAAATACAGAAGATTCCAGTCCGTTGTTTGTATCAGACGGCGCGGAAAAGATTACTGTCTGTGTCAACAACCAGGCCTTTGCGGATGAATTAAATTCCAACGGAAGACTCTATGGAAACGTGGAAGCAGTCGTGGAAACCATTCCGGCTACCAGCCTTTCTGTAGATCAGGAATCCGTTTCCTTAAAGCCGGGCGAAGAGACAACCATCCAGACCTCCTACGAGCCGTATTATGCAACGGAACAGATGACATGGAAATCCAATGATGAAAATGTTGCAACCGTTGAAAACGGAAAAATTAAGGCAGTCGGTTTCGGAACAACTACCATTGATGTGACTATGGGCAGCCAGACTGCATCGGTGAAAGTAACAGTCCGCCTGCCGCTGGAAAGCATTACCCTGGATCAGAAGGAACTGACATTAAACCGTGGAGAGTCACAGAGCCTTACAGTTAGCTACAACCCAGACAATACGACAGACAGCAAGGACGTATCTTGGAAGTCTTCCGATGAAAAAGTAGCAACTGTGGATCAGAATGGAAACGTGAAAGCTGTTGGAGCCGGAACAGCAACAATTACTGCAAATGGTGCGAACAACACGAAAGCTACTTGTGAGGTAACTGTCAAAGTTCCAATGACAGGCATGACGATCAATCATAAAGAATTGACCCTCAATAAAGGGGATTCCGAAAAACTGAAAGTGACAATCACTCCAGCCGATACGACTGATGATACGACAGTAGAGTGGTCTTCTAGCAACACAAATGCAGTCACTGTTTCTAAAGACGGTACTGTTACAGCTGTAGGAAATGGAGATGCACAGATCATGGGTTACTGCAATGGATTCCAGGTGTTCTGTAATGTTACTGTAAAAGTACCGATGACAGGATTTGAACTGGAAGAGACTGAGCTTACAATGAATCTGAACGATACTCATTTCCTGAACGCAATCTGGAAACCAACAGATACGACAGACAATACAGCCGTAACTTGGAGTTCATCCAATGAGAAAGCCGTAACAGTAAATGAAAACGGTTTCTTAATGGCTGTAGGCGCAGGAACTGCAACCATCAAGGCAGAATGCAACGGCTTTGAAGCAACCTGTAAAGTAACAGTGAAAAATCCTCTGCTGGGTCTGTCTATTGACGGAGATATTTATACTTACTATTTAGAGGAAGGACAGGAGGTAGACCTTGATGTAACCTACTATCCGGAAGATACAACAGACAATAAAGATGTAACATGGACTTCCAGCAATCCTAATGTAGCATCTGTTGATGAAAATGGAAAAATCACAGCAAAGAAAGCCGGAGAGGCTACTATTACAGTAACACACGAATCCGGCCTGACTGACTCCCGTGATGTTGTTGTAACTCAGAAAGAGGTGCCGCTTGACAGCATTTCTCTGGATCAGACAACGCTGAACTTGGATGTAGATGCAGATGCAACTCTGAATGTCATCTACAATCCGGACAATACAACAGTAGACCGGACAGCAGAATGGACTTCTTCCAATCCAGAGGTTGCATTTGTCGATGGAACCGGAAAAGTATTTGGAAGATCCGAAGGAAGTGCGGTAATCACAGCGACAGTAGACGGAAAAACAGCGTCATGTACTGTTACTGTCACAAAACCGGAAATTCCGTTAGATGCAATCAATTTTGGCGATCGGAATATGGTTCAAATGACAGAGGGAGAAACGGATAAGCTGACAGTATACTATGCACCAGAGAACACAACAGTGGATCGTACAATCACATGGACTTCCAGCAATCCGAATGTGGCTACTGCTGAGGGCGATGGAACACTTACCGCACACGGCGAAGGCGTTACAATTATCACAGCAACTGTTGCAGGAAAGAGCGCATCAATCCGCGTGGTAGTATACGCAAAAGCCACAATAGTGGAAAGTGTGACACTGGATCATCAGTCTATGGACTTAACGGTTGGCGATCTTGCGAAATTGAAAGCAACTGTAAAACAGTCTGGCGGAGACGTAGTATCCGTGAATTGGTCATCTAGCGATCCGAGCATTGTCCAGGTCGATTCCTTTGGTAATATCAAAGCGATTGGCGAGGGAACTGCTACAATTACTGCATCTGCACAGGATAAGAGCGCAAGCTGTGTTGTAACAGTAAAGAAAAAAGAAGTGGTAGTAACCGATCTTACCATCGACAAAGATAAACTGACACTGGAAGAAGGAAATACCGGAAAAGTGACTGCAAAAGCGACAAACAGTGATGGAACAGAAGCAAAAGTAACGTATGCTTCCTCCGACACATCCATTGCTACTGTTGATGCAGATGGAACGATCCATGCATTAAAAGAAGGTACGGTAAACATCACAGCATCTGCCGGAGAAAAATCCGTAAGCTGCATCGTAACCGTTACTGCACCGCAGGATCCGGACGGACCGGAAGACCCGGACGTACCGCCGGTAACACCGGAAGATCCGGAGAAACCGACAGACCCGGACGATGGAAACCAGGGCGGTAACGAGGAACAGAAACCGGATGACGGGGATAATCAGAAACCAGACGGCGGCGACGAAGAAAAACCGGACGGTGGAGAAGACCAGAAGCCGGACGATGGCAACGATCAGAAACCGGACGGTGGGGAAGATCAGAAGCCGGATAGCGGAGACAACGATCAGAAACCAGATTCCGGAGACGAAGAAAAACCGGATAGTGGCGAAGATCAGAAGCCGGACGGCGGGGAAGACCAGAAACCTGACGGCGGAGACAATGAGCAGAAACCGGATAATGGCGACAACCAGAAACCGGACGATGGCAATACAGACTCCGGACAGGACAATGGCGGCAATGACCAGACGGGCGATGGCTCCGATACGGGCAACGGATCCGATACAGATAACGGAAACGATGCAGACAATGGCTCTGACACAGACAACGGATCTGATACGGACAAAGGTTCCGATACAGACAAAGGTTCCGATGCAGGCAAGGATTCCAACACGGACAAAGGTTCCGGCACGGATTCCCAGGATGCAGATAAGGACAGCGCTTCTACCGAGGACGGTAAGGATACCGTCAAGACAGGTGATCCGGCCATGATGGGACTGTGGGCATCCCTCACAGCACTCTCAGGCGGCGTGATTGCAAAACTCAGAAGAAGAAAGAAATAAGTTACAGGATAGGCCCCTGCCGGACGTGCAGGGGCTTGCCAGAAGACAAGGAGGGAAGGACATGGAGAAAGCAATGAAAATGGCAGGAAGGGGCGTACAGCGGGCAGTATGTGTGGTTTCCGCACCGGGCTACTGGATCTACCGGGGGCTGCGGTTTTTAGAACGCATGGAGGCCGGCGGCGTATTTGCGGCGGTGATGCTTGTGTACTTCCTGGGACATGGTTTCTACGAGCTGTACCTTGACGAGGTGGACTTCCTGGTGATTCTGGCAAAAAACCTGTTTGGGTTCTGCTTCACGGGCGGGTTCGGTGCGGTACTGATCGACAATGTGCTGCGGGTACTGCGGGAGATCCTGGACCCGGTACACCGGATCCACTTAAATGCCCGCAACGCACTGGGGAAACCTGCATTCCGGGTGAAGAACCCATCTCCATACTCTGTTTGCAAAATACGATAGTAAGGGCCGGCGTTTGTGCCGGCCTTTTCCCATGTACGGCCAAAAAGAAAGCCCCGGGCACTCAAATGCCCGGTGCTAATAAGGCAGTAAAATGTAGAGAAGATGGTGTAACCCCCGATATGCGGCGGATTACACCGTTTTCTTTTTTATGCAGTCAGCTGTTTTGGAAGCTGTGATGTGCTTCGCATCTGTTCCATCATCTTTCGGATCTCCTGCTCGTCAGGAAGGCTCACTAGTCCCACCGCTGTAAAATAGATGTCGACCTTCACTGACTTGTGCGCATATTTCTTCTCCGGATTGTGTACCTCAATGCGCCGAATCAGCTTGTTGACGATCGTCGGCGTCAGTTCTTTCATATCGGTAAACTCCCGCAGCCCCTGCAAAAGCAGGCGCATATCCACCGATTTCTGCTCCATTTCGGACAGCTGCTTTTCTTCCTCCCTGACCTTTTCCAGTAGCTCTTTCTGCTCAGCTTCATACTCCACCGCCATCCTTGCATAGCGTTCATCTGACAGCTTCCCGATCACATTGTCCTCGTAAATCCGATTGAACAGCTTATCCAGATCGGCGATCCGCTTTCTGTTGCCTTCCATGGAAAGCTTTAATTCCTGCTGCCGCTTTTTCTGGAATTCCCCGCATTTCTGCTTCTGCATATAGAGAAATACCGACTCATAGCAGCGCACAAAATCCGCCAAACCCGCAACTGCTTCCTTCACAATCATTTCCAAGACCACATCCCGAATGAAATGAATCGTACAGCTTCCTCTGCCGTCCTTGTAGTTGGCGCAGCGGAAAAACTCCTGATTGCGTTTCAGTGACTTGGCGGCGCAGAAGTGCAGCCTTGATTTGCAGTCCGCACAGAATACCAGTCCTGAAAACAGGCTTTTCCGATTCGTTTTCGTCGGCCGGCGCTTGTTCTTCCTGAGCTCCTGCACCCGCAGCCATACATTCTCGTCAATGATTGCCTCCTGCGTGTTGGGAATGATCTGGTATTCCTCTTTCGGATTCTCAATCACCTTATGCACCTTGTAACTGACCGTAGAAGATTTCCCGTTTACCGTGCAGCCCGTGTACTGCTGGTTTTCCAAAATATGCTCTACTGTGCTTTCGTGCCAGCCGTAGATATTTGCCGGAACGGGATTGCTTGTCTTTCTGCCAATCGAGTGAAAATATGCTGTTGGCGTCAAAACCTTTTCTTTTTCCAACTGCCGTGCAATCTGCGTCGGCCCTTTCCCGGCAAGGCAGAGAGCAAATATTTTTCTCACCACCTGCGCCGCTAGCTCATCGATATACCACTGCTCTTTGTCGCCTTCGATCTTTTTGTATCCATAGGCAACAGCAGAGGCGACCCGCCTGCCCTGTGAGGCTTTCAGCTCATTGACCGCACGGATTTTCTTGCTGGTCTGCGCCGCATACCACTCGTTGAAGATGCTGTAAAAGGGCAGCATTTCCATTCCCTCACCGGTCGTGGAATTGATGTTTTCCTGTATGGCGATAAAGGTAATGCCGAGAGACGGATAGACTACCTGCGTCAGTCTGCCCATCTCGACCTGCTCACGGCCGAAGCGGGAAACATCCTTTACGATGATCGTCCCGACCTCTCCGTTTTCTGCCATTCTCTGCATTCGCTGAAAATCCGGTCTTTGAAAAGTCGTCCCGGAAATCCCATCGTCCACAAAGAAAAACGGGTGCAAATACCCATGTTTTTTAGCGTAGTCCAGTAAAATCTGTTTTTGATTGGTAATGGAGTTCGACTCCATATCCTTTTTGTCATCGTCCACCGATAAACGGCAGTAAAGGGCGGTGATCTTTTCTTTTTCCTGCCCGTTTTTGTTTTGCGTTGTCATTGATTCTTCAGTCTCCTTTCTGACAACCGGGCATTGCAGGGTAATGCCAGTATACCGTGCAGTGCCCGCATTGTCGAATGTGCAGGGTTAAATATTTTGCAGCTCCAGAAGCAAATCACGGAACTGCTTTAGGACGGTTTCTCTGCCCTCTGTATCAAAATGGGTGGTCACCTCATAAACCGTGCCGCCGATCTGCATGGAAAAGGAATCGTTGTCTGGCGAATAAAAGTAGGGAACGAAACTTCCCAAAGGAATTATTTTATCGTCCATTTACCGTTCCTCCCTTGCGTTTCGTTCTCTCTGCCGCTGCCATTTTTCCAGCAGTTTCAGAATGGTATTCTGCATATCCTTGCCCGTATAGCTTTTGGGAAAATACTTTTGCAGTTCCTCTTTGGGAAAGCGGATCTGTTCCTTCTGATTGGCTTTCTCCTCGCTCATTACGGCAAAGATAACATCAGAATTAAGCCTGCCCTGACGGGAAAAGCCACGGAGCCTCTGCGCCTGTGAAAGGGAAGGTGTAGCGTCCGCATATTCGATTTCGTTCAGAAGCAAATGCTGTTCCTGTTCCGTCAAGTACGACAATTCCACCGCAGGCGTGAGGGCGATTCTGCCCTCATCCACCATCTCAAGCAGTTCAGGAATTAAGTAAGTTAAACGGATATACCGGTGCAAAGTATCCTTGCCGATACCAAATTCATTTGCGATTCTTTCATCGCTTCGATACTTTGTCGCAGGCTGCGACGAAGTTAAATCGGTACGCTGACCTTGTTTCCGGATTGCTTCCCATTTCATTTTGTAGGCGAATGCACGCTCACTTGGCAATATGTTTTCCCGGTGCAGGTTTGCGTCTACCATCATGGAAACCGCCTGCTCGTCGGTCAGATTTCGGACGATAACAGGCAGTTTTTCTATTCCAAGCTCCCTGCAAATCTCCATTCTTCTGTGTCCTGATATGACCTCGTATTCACTTTCCGAAAGAGGACGGACGATCAGCGGCTCGATTGTACCTTGTGCCTTTATGCTCTTTAAAAGCTGTTCCTTTTCCTCTCCGTTCCGCAGCTTGAACGGGTGATTCCGAAAGGGAACCAGATGTTTGAAATCCAGATATTCAATCGTTTCTTTTTCTTTCATATATTGTGAAACCTCCGTTGTTTTTCTTTTTTCGGGTAGTAAGCATTCTTACTCTATTCGTCTTAATAGCTTCTGATCTTCGGAACTTTAGAAGTACGAAAACCGGAAGTCAGAACTTTTTTAAGTAGATGATGTTCGGTTTGCCCTGTCCCTGCCGCTTGCGGACAATCAGGTCTGCCTGCTCTAATTCCGAGAACAATCTGCATATCTTTTCGTGCCCGAAGCGCAGTTTTTCCTGAGCCTCTTTGACAGTAAAGAACTGGTATATGCGTCCACGCTTGTCCGTCCAGCCGTTTTTGGCGGAAAGGTGCATCCGGTCGAGCAGCAGGCCGTAGAGCATTTTAGCGTCGGTGGAAACCGGCTTGTATTTTTCCTCTGTGAACAAAGCCTTGGGGACTTTGTAAAAGACATAGCTTTCCGCTTCGGATAGTTTAAAGTATGGATTCAGATCATCACCTTCTTTCTGTCACGGTTTCAAACCGTGATTTTGTATGTTCGGGTATTACGGTATTCCTTATGGCGTTTTCGCTTAAGAAAAGCCTTGATTTCTGCGGCTTTACGGATTCCAAAAGCGTGACACCTATACCGTTTTTCTGCTTGCTTTAAGCAGCAGAATATTCCTTTCTTAAATCCCCGCCCTATCGGAGCGAGCAGACTGTTTGCACTCCTACCGTCGCAAAACAGTATCACTCGTCAGGACTCCGTCCTGAAACCTGATTGGGGAAGTGCCGCCCGTTTCCTGCGCTGGCGCTCGGCGGCTTTCTTCCGCTTTTGAATGGCGGCGCAGTCCGGGCAGTAGCGCTGGTTCTTTGCCTTTGGTACGAAGTACGACTTGCAGATTTGGCATCTCTTTTGACGGCTTGGCTGCATGATCTCGGCAAACAGCTCCCTGTCTGCGGGAAGGACTGCGTTTTTGAAATAGTTGCAGTAGATTCCGTACCGGCTGATGCACTGCACACAAGCGTGCTCCTCGCCGTCGTCCAGCAGCAGGCAGTTGCCGCCTACATAATTGCAGCAGAGCTTTCTGACAAGAGCGTTGATCCGCTTTGACTGCTTTGGCGTGATTTTTATGACCATGTTTTTCACCTCCTCACGATTTGATGATCCATTGATTTACAGAGCCTGCTGTTTTCTCCGAATGCCGTTCCTGCCCCGGAGTCTCACCGCAGCGTCACTTTGTTCGCTCCTGCAAGGTCATGGCAAAGTCATATCCCATTCGGATCGTTATTCAGTTTTCAAGGTACAATGAAAAGGCCTTTCACTTATTCCCACTGGGTGAACTCAAATTCCAACCCTAAACGGAAAAATATTTGCGAATTAAAAAGACCCCTTCACTCATTTGGACAAAGGGTGCCGAAATGCACACCCATTTTTGAGGTTTTCTAAGAAAAATTATTATTCGGCAAAAATCCCTCTCACTTATTTGGAATTGCAAAGCCAAATGACACCCTATTTCACAGAAAAATAAGAAAATATCTTTTCGATTGCGGGCGCTTTATTTTGCTTGCTCCGAAAAAGCCCCTTCACTTATTCCCACTGAGAACAGCCAAATGCACACCCTGAATCTCAAAAAATTTTTATCCCTTCACTTATTTGGAATTGAGAGGTCAAAACGCACCCTGTTTTTCAGAAAAAAGGCAAAAAAATTTGCCCGCCTATATTGGCGGGCACACTTTCGATACAAAAAATATAATTAGCCTTCTTAAATACAGCGAACGCATACATATTGGTTGAATAATTCGTCAAAAAGTGTTATAATAAAGCATCACATTATGGATTTTGCCGTTTGTCGGGAGGTTATATGCTATGGCAATCAGCTATAAAAAGTTATGGAAACTACTGATAGATAAAGACATGAAGAAAAAAGATCTGGAACAGGCGGCGGGAATCAGCCATTACACCATTGGAAAATTGAACCGTGGTGACAATGTTACTACTGAGGTGCTGGCAAAAATCTGCATTGCGCTTGGTTGTACGATGGATGATATCATGGAGATCATTCCGGATCATACGGATAAGATAACGGAGGAATAACAATGGCACGGACAGCGAAACCGAAAAAAGAAGTATCTATGGAGGAAGCGCTTTGGAAAAGTGCGGACAAGCTGCGTGGCTCAGTAGAGCCTGCGGAGTATAAGCATGTTGTCCTGAGCCTGTTTTTCCTGAAATTCGCCGGTGATAAATTTGACGCTCAGAGGGAAATGATTGCAAAGCAGTACGGCGAAAAATTTGTGGACACGGTGGCGTTCTACACAAAAGACAATGTTTTCTATCTGCCTGAGGAAAGCCGCTGGTCATACATTATGGAAAACGCCAAGCAGGACGACATCGCCCTGAAAATCGACACGGCGCTATACACCATTGAAAAATCAAATCCGGCGCTGAAGGGCGCTCTGCCGGATAACTATTATTCCCGCTTGCAGCTTGACACGGCAAAGCTGGCTTCCCTACTGGACGAAATCAACCGCATCAATACCGATGATAAAGAGAATGACATCATCGGGCGCATCTATGAGTATTTCCTCAGCAAATTTGCGCTTGCCGAAGGCAAAGGCAAGGGCGAATTCTACACGCCAAAATGTATTGTTAATTTGATTGCCGAAATGCTGGAGCCTTATGATGGAATCCTGTACGATCCCTGCTGCGGTTCGGGCGGTATGTTCGTGCAGTCCATGAAGTTTGTGGAAGCGCACCACGGCAACAAAAAGCAGGTTTCCATTTATGGGCAGGAATATACAAATACCACCTATAAACTATGTAAGATGAACCTTGCTATCCGTGGCATTTCCGCAAATCTTGGCGAGACGGCGGCGAATACCTTTACCAACGACCAGCACAAGGATCTGAAAGCCGATTACATTATGGCAAACCCGCCCTTTAATCAAAAAGCGTGGAGAGCGGAAAACGAATTGATCGACGATCCCAGATGGGACGGCTATGAAGTGCCGCCTACCAGCAACGCAAACTATGGTTGGATTTTAAATATCGTTTCCAAGCTTTCGCAGAACGGCGTCGCCGGCTTTCTGCTTGCAAACGGCGCACTGTCCGACGACGGAACGGAGCTGAAAATCAGAAAGCAGCTGATTGAAAACAATCTGGTGGAAGCAATTATCATCTTACCGAGAAACTTGTTTTATACCACCGACATCAGCGTCACGCTTTGGATACTGAACAAAAATAAAAAAGCCCGTGTTATAGAGCAGAACGGGCAGCTCAAGCGTTACCGCAACAGAGAGCGGGAAATTCTCTTTATGGATTTGCGACAGATGGGCAGCCCCTACGAGAAAAAATATATTGAGCTGACGGAGGAAGATCGGGCGAAGGTTACTTCGGTCTATCACAACTGGCAGCAGGAGGGATATGAGGAAACCTACGAGAATATTCCGGAATTTTGCTATTCCGCTTCTTTTGAGGAAGTCGCAGAAAAAGGCTTTACCCTTGTGCCCAGCCGGTATATTGAATTTGTCAACCGTGATGAGAATATCGACTTTGATGCGAAGATGAAAACTTTGCAAAGCGAACTGAAAGAACTGCTTGTGCAGGAAGAAAAGTCAAAGGCGGATTTGCTGGCCGTGTTTAAGGAGTTGGGCTATGAAATCGAATTATAAAAAACTCGGACCGTATATCCAAATAGTTGATAACAGGAATAAAGACCTTGCCATTACAAGACTGCTTGGTGTTAGTATAGAAAAACGGTTTATTCCCTCGATTGCTAATATTGTCGGGACGGATTTATCAAATTATAAAATTGTCAGAACAGGGCAATTTGCCTATGGTCCGGTTACTTCCCGAAATGGCGAAAAGGTATCTATCGCTTATTTAGATAGTGATGATTGCATTATTTCCAGCTCGTATACTGTTTTTGAAGTGATAAAAAAAGAAGAACTTGATTCTGAATATCTCATGCTCTGGTTCAGCAGACCGGAGTTTGACCGTTATGCACGCTATAAATCCCACGGTAGTGTGCGGGAAATTTTTGACTGGGACGAGGTGTGTAATGTTGAACTTCCTGTTCCTTCTATCGAGGAGCAGAGAAGTATCGTCAAAGCCTACAAGGCAATCACCGACAGAATCGCTTTGAAGAAACGGATAAATGATAATTTAGTAGCGGTTGGAACTACTTCTATCCAGAAGAACATCGGCAGAGGTGCATTGATAAATTTGACCGAGGCAGAAATGGATAGATTGACATTCCCAGAGGATTTTAAGGTTCAAACCGTGTCCGAGTTTTGTGCTGAAACAAAATCCGGTTCGACTCCTTCCCGCACCAATAATAAATATTGGGAAAACGGAACGATTTCTTGGGTCAAATCTGGCGAGGTACATAACAATATCACTTTGCAGACAGAAGAATATATTACTCCGTTGGGGTTAAGTGAGAGTTCCACAAAACTGCTTCCCAAAGACACCGTTTTAATGGCAATGTATGGTGTTACCGCAGGCGAAGTTGGGTATCTCGCAATCGAGGCAACTACCAATCAAGCAATTTGTGGTATGATATGTCGCTCAAAAGCTGAAGCGGCATACTTGTACTTCTCACTTATTCAAAGTCAAGCGACGATAAGCAGACTTTCCAATGGTGGAGCACAGGATAACCTTAGTAAAAACTTCATTGACAACATAAAGATTGTAGTTCCTCCGTCTGAGTTCATCGAAAAGCTAAATCTTGCCGCAATCGTTGAGCAAATGACTTTGAACACAAAGGAAATTGCCTTACTTGAAAAACTGCAATCCACAGTATTAGCTCAGTTATCAAGCCGCTAAATTATCATTTTTAGGAGAACATGTTTATGAGTGAAATCATTAATTGGTGCAATAACAATGATGGCTTTGTTATGGCAATTTTAGCTATTTTAAGTTTGATTTTAAGTGCGGTTGCAATTATTGTATCAATAAAAACTGCTCGTATGCCGTATAAAAAAGGATTGAAACTTGGGTCGTCTTACAACATATTATTTAGTCAGCATCCAATTACTTCTAAAGTAAACAGTCAGACGGTAGGAATGTCTATAACTGCTGTAAATATCGGCTCTAGAGACATCAATATTTCTTTTTTAGGGTTAGCGGTAAAAGATAAGATGTTTTTTGGTAAAAAACAAAAGATGGTTGGAATTAATGAAGATATTGGCGGGAAAGGTATTATTCACCCTACAGAGCTTAATGAAGCAAATTATAATACCTCTGATTTGATTTTAGCATTCGCTAAAATACCTAATGCTAAAGTTTATATGTATGCAACAGATACAGAAGGAAAAAGCTACTGCCACTTTATCGGAAAAGCAAAAAGTATCATTAGAAATTTATCAGTGTAAAATTTCTAAAAAGTAGGTGATTAGAGTATTGAACATTAATGAAAATATATTAGAACTATTTAAAGACTGGAATTTTTGGTTGTCATTAATAACCGGATTAACTGCAGTTATTGCCCTTGTACTAACTTTGATGCAGATTCGTTTAAGTAATAAACAAAGTCTTTTTGAAAGACGATTGGAATGTTATCTTAAAATTGATGGATTGATGCAATTATATAAAGAAAATCAGAAATTACTTGAGGCTGAGCGAAAAGACGAACCGCTATTTGCAGTGGATTTGGAGTTTTTATGGCTTACTAATAACACTTATTTGGAAGAAGCAAGCGAAGCGATTAAAAAACCGTTAGAAAATCCGGAACACAAGAAATTTCTGGTAAAGCGTGAAGAACTGAAAATGCTTTCGGCGGAAGCAGAGCTTATTTTCAAAGGAAGATCGGCAAAAACTATCAGTTGTTTTATTTCTGATTATGAACAGTTACTCTTTAAAATGTATCAGTACCAAATTCTTTTAAATAATATGCGAAATTATTCCGAACAGTTCAAGGCGACATTAGAAATGGCTCAAAAAGGAGTTAATGAAACAGCTTATAGAGAAAAATTACTTCATGCTTATGCAAATATCAAAATGGCATATTTACAGGTATCTAAGAATCATGTAATGGAAAAACTTAAAAAACAAATAAAACTGTAACTTGAATAATTCACATGCGAAGGAGTGACCACAATGGCAAACTTTAACGAACACGCCTTGGAGTTATCCATCATGGAGCTGTTCAAGGATGAAGGATATACCTATCTCGCAGGAGAGCAGATCCATCGGGAGCGCACAGAAGTCCTGCTTGCCGATGACCTGCGGCAGTATTTATATAACCGCTACGCCAAGGACGGTATCACTCCCGGCGAAGTGGAAGGTATCCTTTTGCGCCTTCGCAACATCTCCGGCACGGTGTACGAAGCGAACAAGGCGATACATAAACTGCTGTGCGACGGTTTTATCCTTAACCGTGAGGACAGGACACAGAAGGATTTATATATTGAGCTCATCGACTATGACAATCCCGAAAACAACATCTTCAAGGCGGTCAACCAATTTGAAATCGAGGGCGTGGGTGGTCAGCTCCGCATTCCCGACGGCATTGTGTTTGTCAATGGCATTCCCGTGGTGGTGCTGGAATTTAAGAGCGCCGTCAAAGAAAACACAACGATTATGGACGCTTACAAGCAGCTTACCGTTCGCTACCGCAGAGATATTCCGGAACTGCTTAAATACAATGCATTTGTAGTCATCAGCGACGGGGCGAACAACAAATACGGTTCTCTTTTCAGTCCCTACGACTATTTCTATGCGTGGCGGAAAGTTGAATCTGAAGACAAGGAGCTGGACGGTATCAACTCCCTTGTCACCATGATAAAAGGGCTGTTTCGCAAAGACCGGCTGCTTGCGGTTATTAAGGATTTTATCTATTTCCCCGACAACTCGGATAAAGAGCTGAAAATTGTCTGCCGTTATCCGCAATTTTTCGCCGCTACCAAGCTGTTTGAGAATATCAAGCTGCATATGCGTCCTGACGGTGATGGAAAGGGCGGCACCTATTTCGGCGCTACCGGCTGCGGCAAGAGCTATACTATGCTGTTTCTGACCCGTATGCTGATGAAAAGCAAACTGTTCCACAGTCCGACCATTTTAATTATCACCGACCGCACCGATTTGGATGACCAGCTTTCCCGCCAATTTGTGGGCTCTAAAAAATACATTGGAGACGAAACGGTGATCAGCATTGAATCCCGTGAGAAGCTGCGGGAAGAATTGCAGGGACGGGAAAGCGGCGGCGTGTATTTAACGACTATTCAGAAATTTACGGAGGATTTGCAGCTTCTTACCGATAGAACCAATGTCATTTGTATTTCTGATGAGGCGCACCGGAGCCAGATCAACCTTGACCAAAAGGTCAAAGTGACCGAAACGGGTGTGGAGCGTAAATATGGCTTTGCCAAGTATCTGCATGATTCCCTGCCGAATGCTACCTATGTCGGCTTTACCGGAACGCCGGTGGACGGGACGATTGAAGTATTCGGTCCTGTGGTAGATTTCTACACCATGACCGAATCGGTGCGTGACGGCATTACCGTCAATCTTGTTTACGATGGGCGTGCGGCGAGGGTGACGCTGGACAATGCAAAAGTCAAAGAAATCGAACAGTATTACGATCAGTGTGAGGCGCAGGGCGCTAACGAGCATCAAATTGAGGAAAGCCAGAAAGCTGTTGCCCAAATGGAAGCAATTATCGGCGATCCGGACAGGCTGCGTGCAGTTGCCAAGGACTTTATTCACCATTACGAAACCCGTGTGGCAGAGGGCGCTACGGTTGCTGGAAAGGCAATGTTTGTCTGCATGAACCGCAACATCGCTTATGACCTTTATAAAATCATTGTAGAGATGCGTCCCCAGTGGTCGGAAAAGAAAATCAGTGAAGATGAAACAGCGCTTACCGATAAAGAGAAAAAGGAACTGAAGCCTATTGAGAAAATCAAGCTGGTGATGACTCGTAACAAAGATGATGAGCCTGCTCTTTATGAAATGCTTGGAACAAAGGATGATCGTAAGGAATTTGACCGGCAGTTCAAAAATCCGAAATCCAATTTCAAAATCGCCATTGTTGTCGATATGTGGCTGACCGGATTTGATGTTCCGGAGCTGGATACCATCTACATAGATAAACCGATTCAGCAGCATACTCTGATTCAGACGATCTCCCGTGTCAACCGTGTCTGCGAAGGCAAAGACAAGGGCTTGATTGTGGACTATATTGGCATCAAAAAGAATATGAACCTTGCTTTAAAGAAATACACGAATTTTGAATGTGATGAGTTTGAAGGTGTGGAGCAGGCGGTTACCATTGTCAAAGACCAATTAGAAGTGCTGGCGCAGATGTTCCACAGTTTTAACAGCAGGGATTTCTTTGAGGGCTCTCCGACGGAACAGCTTGCCTGCCTCAATCGGGCGGTCGAATATGTACAGCTGTCGGAGGAACTGGAAACACGTTTTATGGCAGCGGTCAAGCGGATGAAGCAGGCTTTCAATCTTTGCAGCTCCAGCGAAAAGATTTCGGACGAAGAAAAAGATTATATCCATTTTTACTGCGCTGTCCGCTCTATCCTTTTCAAGCTGACCAAGGGAGACGCCCCGGATATTTCACAGATGAACGCCCGTGTGCGTGAAATGCTGGAGGGCGCTATCCAGTCGGACGGCATCGAGGAATTGTTTGAAACCGGAAAACATATCTCTGTTGACATTTTCAGCGATGAGTACATGGACAAGATAAATGCTATCCAGTTGCCGAACACCAAAATCAAAATCTTGCAAAAACTACTTTCACAGGCAATCGACGAATTCAAGAAGGTCAACAAAATCATGGGTGTAGAGTTTGCGGACAGATTAAAGCGGGTGGTTGACGAATACAATAACCGCCGCAGAGATGAATCCTATGCCAATGAGGTGCTTGACGATATTGCCGGGAAGCTTGCCGATCTGCTTGCAGAGCTGAAAACAGAGAAGGACTCCTTCAAAAAATTAGGGATAGACTACGAGGAAAAAGCCTTTTATGATATTTTGAAAGCCGTTGCAAAGAAATATGAATTCGATAATGAATATCCGGATGAAAAAATGCTTGAGCTTTCAAAGAAAATCAAAGTCATTGTTGACGATAAGTCCCGCTATACCGATTGGTCTACCCGTGATGACATCAAAGCAAATTTGCAGGTGGATTTGATTTTGCTGCTGGACGAATACGGCTATCCGCCGGTAACGCTGGATGACGTCTATAAGGAAGTGCTGGAGCAGGCGGAAAACTTTAAGAAGTACGCCGGTTAAAAGCATATAAAATCAATCGGGTCTTAGGGCAGCGCCCTAACGAGAATCACTGTTTGTAGCCATATGGGGATACAAACAGTCTGCTCGCTAAGATGATACAGAAAAACCGGAGAAGGCAGCAATGCTTTCTCCGGTTCGTTCTATGTTACCCTGATTTTCTTCGACTTTGCTTTTGAAAGCTTTATAATCAAATTATCTACAGCGTCGGTATAGCGCCCTTCCTGCCGCAGCTTGCTCTGAACCCAAAGGAGATTTTGGACAAGAAATCTTCGCTCAACTTCCGAAAGATAAAGATGAAATTTCTGTTCTTTCATATGTAAATCAACTCGCTGTTGACGATTTCAGAGGCTCGGTTTCGGATGTTGTTCGTCTTTTGCACCCACTCCATAGGACGATTGGCTTTCAGCTTTTCCGTGACATTTTCCTGCTTAGAAAGTGCGGATACAAGCGATTGAAACAGCCGCTCCGCCTGTTGATCTACCGCTGCCAGATGTTCGTTCAGCGTTCCGGAAGTCAGCAGATTGTAATACCGAATCCAGTGGTGCTGCTTCAAATACTGCCGGTATCGCTGTCCCCAAACTCCGATTTCAATTTCTTTTTCGGGCGGTACTTTCAGATTGGGTAGTTCATAATCGCCTTGACGGGTATATGTGCCGCCTGCTTCTTCATAAATGTTTTTCATCGTAAAAACCTCCTGTGTTTTTTGGTACTTTCATTCTACAGAAGATTCTCAGGAAAGACCAATGTGCCGATTGCAGTTTTAATAGCATATACAGAAAAAGAGTACGAACCTTTTGATTCGTACTCTTGTTTCCTTCCTGCAATGCCGGTTTCTGTGTGTTTTTCGGATACTGCCTTATACACACTCAGCAAAGCCCAGGGCTGTTTTTTGTTTCCGGGTTGGAAAATTATAATGTACCTTCGGAGAAGCAGTCCGCAAACTGCTCTTCAAGGATGGAAGCGGTGTCCGGCTGGATCCGCAGGGTATTCTGGTAAGTTTTATAGGTCTTGACGGAGAACTGTTCCACCAGCCGCCGGTCCTGGTTGATGTGGGTAATGCAGCTGTTGACCTTCCGTTTCGCCTCCCGGACGGAAACATTCTTCATTTCCGCAATCTTCTCATAGGGCAGTTCCTTTGGGCCGTTTAAGTTGACCCGCAGCAGGAAGTAGTCCAGTTCCTCTTCCGTGGTATGTTCTTTCAGGGCATGGATCAGGGCTTCCTGGCTTTCCTTTTCCGCCAGGGATTCCTCCGGCGTCTTGATCCTGCTTTTCAGTTCGCAGGCCTCCTCAATCGGTGCGTAGTTGGATGCGTAGGCGTAATACAGGGTGGACCGCACCACACGCAGGGAGAGTCCGGTCTTGTTTGCAAGCATTTCCTCTGTCCACTGGACGCCCTGTTCCTCGTAGGCTGCCACGGCACGCCGGATTTTTAAGACATTGGCGGCATCGTACTGGGAGAGTTTGTGGATGTTCTTCATCAGGTATTCGGAAATCACCTGCTTGAAGTACCGCACGAAGTAGGTAGTCGGCGTAGTACGTGTCGGGTCATAGTCCCGGTATTTCTCGAAGAAGATGATGGCCATGTCCTGGCACAGGTCCGCAAAACAGTCGCTTGGGAGCCGGTATTTTTTCGTCATAGTCTTTGCCAGGTCAATCCCGTAAGAGCGGACGGTCCCGAAGAGGACTGCCTTGATATCATCCACCTGTTTCAATTCCCCATAAGTCAGGTTCCGTTCCTCCTTGATCCGGTCGAGCTGGTCGAGCTTTTTCAGGCCGACGTAAAAAATCCGTTGTTCCTTTGTCATATCTAGTATCTCCTTTCTCGTGTCTTCTATCAAACAATCTTCTGGGAAACCTTCCCTTATCCCTATAGGTAAATTTGGAAGAAATGTCACCGAAAAATCCACATAAAAATGGAAAATTTTCCCGGCATCCTACCTTTTCCGGAAGCGGCACGCCACGGGCGGAAAAAGAGGGGGCGGTTCTGCCATATTACGGGGTGAAAAACTAAAAAGAAAGGATGGGAAGAACGTGAAACGATATCCAAAAGTGCTTGCCGCCCTTTTGGCAAGCGTGACTCTGTGTTCCACCGCCGCCTCTGCTGCGGAAGGGTTTGCGGGGTGGAATGCGGAGAACAAGGACGATGCCTGGACCGTGTATACCACTACGGACTGGAACTCCATGGCGGAGTACCTGGTACTGGAAAACAATTCCAGCTCCACCCAGGCGCTGAATTTAAGCACCCAGGTCAACAGTCTTAGGAATACCGTCAAGGACACCTTAAAAAACCTGGACGGACATCCGGGGCTTTACAAGAATACCGCCTACACGGAACTGATGCTTGCCATGATCCAGGTGCTCTCAGGCGGAAACCCCAGTGCGGATGACCCGTGCTGCATCAAGACCTACATTGACCCGGACGCCCAGGACATGACGGAGGAGAAATCCATCCGGAAGCTGTTCTACCGCCTGACTGCCTGTGAGGAGGCCCATGCCGTGAAGTACGGGGAGACCAGCGTGTATGCCAATAACGAGGCGCTGCAGGCCGTGGTGCAGGGCGTGGTCCTGGGCACAAAGTACTCCCGGGAGACGGAAAAGTACAGTGTCAGCAACGCCCAGGCCTACATCAACGCCCATAAGGACGATCTCCACGGCAACCCGTCGGCTTCCTTCGCCCGGGAGGTAGGGAAGCGGTACACCGCAACCCAGTCCGGTTCCCAGTACGTGGGAAACCAGGACAACGAGGTGGCAAGGAAGATCGTGGAAGCCGCCTACACCCAGCTGGGGACGCCGTATGTGTGGGGCGGGACAACGCCTTACCGTGGGCTGGACTGTTCCGGCCTGACCCAGTACTGCCACCGGATGGCCGGTGTGACCATCCCGAGGACGTCCGGTCCCCAGGGCAGCGGCGGGATGGCAGTCACCTCACCGGAACCGGGGGATATTGTCTGCTATTCCGGCCATGTGGGCATCTACATCGGCGGCGGGCAGATGATCCATGCTCCGCAGCCGGGACAGGTAGTCTGTATCGTAAAAGTCTGGAGAAACCCGTGGTACCGGAGATACTGGTAATTGTACCTTGGTGAGGAGGTTGGAACGATGTCTGACTTAAGTGATCGTATCGAAGAAAAGGGTATTGAAAAAGGCGCATTAATGACAATTCGTCAAGCCCTGGATAATGGGATGGACGAACTGTCCGTGAAGAAATTCCTGAATGCGACAGATGAACAAATTGAAAAAGCAAAAACTCTTTCTTTAAAGGCGTAACAGTAGAAAAAGGGCCCGTGGGCTGTCCCTTTTTTTGTATGCAAAACGGTGCGTTCCGGCCATATTCTGTATGATAAATATCAGAAGATTGGAGGGAACAGATATGTTGAATGACATTAAAAAACTGGAAATCGGGAAACAGCAGGAGATCCGCATCCTGATTAAAAGTGCGGAGAACGCCAAGACCCGCACCGGCGACAACTACCAGCGGCTTGTGGTCCGGGACGAGAACGACCACGAAACCATTGTCCTGAACTTTAAAGACAGGATCGAGGGGAAGTTCCCCCTTGTGGTCAATGCCATGGTGGATACCAGTGAGTACCGGGAGTCCGCCAGCATCCGGATCCTGTCCTACCGCATTGACAGCAAGGCGAAGGCGGACCAGTTCCTGCCGAAGGCGGCCATTGACCGGAAGAAGACGTTGACAGCGCTGTCTGCCAAAAGCCAGGGCATCCGGATGGGGCTTCGGAAGATCGTGGCCGGGGTGTTAAACGACCATGTGACGGCATTCAGTACCTACCCGTTCAGCAGCAGCGGACTCTTTGCCCGTGGCTCCGGGATCCTGGAAGCGTCCTATAAGCTGACCCTTCTGGCGGAACAGACGGCGGAAACGCTCCACCTGGACCGGGACCTGATGATTGCGGGTGCCATGCTCTACTACATCGGGCGTACCCAGACCATTGACCATGCCTACAACTACACGCCGGACGACGTGCTGTTGGGGAACGGTATGGCGGCGGCCATGATCGTCCAGGCGAAAGTCCAGGAGATCCGTGCCGGGAAGGACGAGGAGCTGAAGAAAGCACTGGACGACACGGACATCCGGCTTTTGGAACACATCCTGGCAAGCCGGGCGAAGGGCATCCCGACAGCCATCCCGGAAGCCTGTGCGCTCCGGCACCTGGACGCCATCGTGACGGAAACGGAAGCCATCGCTTCCATTGCAGAGGACAGCGGCCATGATGCTATTGTCCAGGACCGGAACTTCTTCGGCAACCGGGTGTACGTCAGATAGGAGGCGAAACAGATGCAACCGATCAATTGCTGCCGCACAGTGGCATATCGCATTTCTCCTGTTTTATCTCACGGCCCTTGCGGTCCTGGAATCTTTCCTCGGCCGCTGAAAAATGTTTTTCCTGGGGATGCCTCATATTGTGTTCGAAAAAAAATAGAATACAACAGGAGGCAGACAGAACATGATGACAGCAGAACTGAGAAACCATTGCAACCGGACGGAGGTGCTGGCCTGTTTACTGGCAAAAGAGGCAGGGCTTGCAGAGGAGGAGATCCGCAGCCTTGCCTTTGCGGCAAAATACCACGATATCGGGAAGCTGATGATCCCGGAGTCCATTCTGGACAAGCCGGGGAGACTCACCGAAGAGGAACGGAAGGTCATGGAAAGCCACGCAGAGTCGGGCTACCGGATGCTCCAGGGCTACCCGGAAGGGATCCGGGAGATTGTCCGGTACCACCATGAGAACGAGGACGGGAGCGGCTACTACGGGCTTACCGGGGAGGAGATCCCGGCGGGTGCCAAGATCCTGCACCTGTGTGACGTGTTTGACGCACTGACGTCCAGGAGGAGCTACAAAGCGCCGTGGACGGTGGGGGATGCCCTCGCATTCCTCCTTGAGGGGAAGGGGACGTCCTTTGACCCGGCACTGACAGACCTGTTTGTTTACCGGGTGATCCCTGCCCATGTCATCCCACAGAAGAAAGAACAGTCCGCTTAAGGCGGGCGTTCTTTTTTTTATGCAGGAATCCACCTGGAACGAAAACCGCCGGCCTGTTCCATATTACAGGGGAAAAGATTGACGAGGACAGGAGGAACAAGGAAATGGGAAACCCGAACAACACAAGTATCCTAGTGGGAAGGGTGACGAATGAGCCGAAATTCATCAAGAACAGGCACGGACAGGAATTTTCCTGCCGCTTTGTGCTGGCGGTATCCCGGAACTATAAGTGCAGCGACGGATCGACCAGGGCAGATTTCCTGCCGGTACACCTGGACGGCATCCAGCGGATGGAACACGCCCACCGGATCCAGAAAGGGGACCGCCTGGTACTGACCGGTGCCATCAAGTCGGATAACTACACGGACGCCGGCGGCAACCAGGTTTACACCATGTACGTGGAGGCAGACAGCTTCAGCTGGACCTTTGGCAGGGGCAGCGGCTGGGAAGCCCATGGGAAACAGAAAGCGGCGGAAGCAGAGCCGGATGATGTCCTGGAACTGGAAATCAGTGCCCTGCCGTTTGCGTAATGGAAGGAAGAGCATATCCCGGAGACGGGGTATGTTCTTTTCTGCTTTCTGCCATATTGCAGACGAAAATGGAAAAAACAGGAGGAATCTAATATGAAAGTCAAAGCAAACAGAAAAGAACTGCTCCAGGCAGCAGAACGTGCCATGAAGGTCACACGGAAATCCTACGATACATCCCAGCTGGAGGAATGTTTCCTGTTCGGGGTGGACCAGGATGGGATCACCATCCACGCCTGCACCCAGGTGGCATACTTAAAGACCGGCTGCGGGTACGAGGCGGCGGACAAGCCGTTTTCTTGTGCGTTCCCTTACGACCAGTTCCTGGCCACCTTAAAAACCGCACGGAGTGAGACGGTGGTGCTGGAGCTTCTGGAACACAAAGTCCAGCTTACCGGGGGCAGGATCCGGATCCAGATCCCGTGCATGGACCAGAAGGCATGGCCGAAGGAGCCAGCCTTTGGGGACCCGGACTACGAACTCCCGGCAGGGGAGCTTCTGGAGGCGTTCCTGGAATGCAGCCATTCCCTCCCGGCAAGTGAGACGGTGCTGCCGGTCTTAGGGTCCTACTGCGTGGAACGCACAAAGGACCGCTGGAAAGTAACCAGCTTGGACGGGAAACGGATCTCCATCCGGGGCGACATCCGGGGAAGCGTCGTCAGCCGGAACCTGTTACAGGGGATCAAGCTGGCCCCGGTACTAGGGGTGTTCGGGGAGGACGCCCGCCTTGCCTTCAGCGGGGAGGACGCCATGCTCCATGACGGGCAGACTACGGTGTACTTCCGGACGGTGGACGGCAACTACTTCGATGTGGAACGCCTGCTGGCAAAGCCGGTGTACACAGCCGCCGTGTCCAGGGCAGAACTCCAGGAGGCCTTTACCCTGGCCCTGGGCATCTTACAGTCCGGTGAACCGGCCAGGCTTGTGATGGACGGGGACCAGGTACGGGTACAGGCTGCGGGCACTGCCAGCCTGGACTGTGAAATCCCGGCTGCCTATGACGGGGACCGGACCCGTGCCGTCCCGATCGGGCTGAACCCGAAGTACCTGCTGGATGCGCTGAAGACACTGGAAGGGGAGACAGTCCGCCTCCAGGTCAGCGACGCCTGCGTCACGATGGAGGAACCGGGAAGGCTGGAACTGATCTGCCTGTGCCGGATCCGTTAGCTTTGGGAAAGGAAGAAGGGTATGGGAAACCATATCCTTTTTCTCTGGTTCTGCCATATTGTGGTTGAAAAATTATAAGACAACAGGAGGAACACTATGAAACTGTATGAATTGACAGGGATGTACCTGCAGCTGATGGACATGATGGACGACCCGGACATTGACCCGGATCTGATCTGGGATTCCATGGAGTCCCTGGACGGGGAGATTGAGGACAAGGCCGACAACATCGGGATGCTGATCCGCAACTTTGAGGCGTCCTACGATGCGGTGGACAAGGAGATCAAGCGTCTCCAGAAGAAAAAGAAGTCCTGGGAGCGGAACATTGCAAACTTAAAAGACTACCTGAAACGCTCCATGACCGCCATGGACAAGGAAAACGTCCGGACGGACAAGTTTACTTTCAGTATCCGCCAGGGTTCCTACTCCGCTGTAGTGGACGATGCGGAGAAGCTGCCGGAGGAGTTCAAGGTACCGCAGCCGGACAAGATCCGTCTGGATGACTTAAAGAAGTACTTAAAGGAACACGGGGATACGGAGTATGCCCACCTGCAGCAGGGGGAACCATCCTTAAGCATGCGGTAAAAAAGAGAAGGTGCGCAGTGTGCGTGCCTTTTTTTTACACAAAACCCGGAAATTTTTCCAGAACGTATGCAAAACCGGGGAAAAGTTCCCATATTGCTATCATGAAAAAAAAGAAAGTGAGGTCTTTTCCATTGAATAAGAAAGAAGTATTGGAAATTAAGAAACAGCTGAACCCGGTGCGGTGCTGCCTGACGCACATTGCCGGCTGCTACGTCAACAGTGAGCGGGAGATCATCAGTACCTTCCGCAAGCGGTTCCTGAGCCTGGAAGAGGAGGAAATGCTGAAATTTTTCCAGTTGTTCCAGAAAACACTGTCGGGTACCATTGGGAAGTCGCTTCTCACGTTGGACTACCCTGCCCCTTGTCCGGAGCAGGAAGGGATGCGTTCCCTGTTACAGAGCAGCCTGGAACCCGGGGAAGCCCTGGACAACTTCTACCGGAAGGTTGCGGATTCCTACCAGGGGGAAGGGAACTATTACATTGTCCTGGTACATGGCACCTATGACATCCCGGGGCACACGTCAGACGGGCAGGAGCAGGAAGATGCCTCGGAGGAGGTGTACGACCACCTGATCGGCATGATCTGTCCGGTCAGCTTGGACAAGCCGTCCCTTGTATATAACGCCAAAACCCAGGACGTAGAAAACAAGGAACGGGACTGGGTGCTGGGGAACCCGGACTGCGGCTTTTTGTACCCGGCCTTTACGGAACGGAGGGCAGACACAAACGCCCTGTTGTATTACACAAGACGCCCGGACGTCCTGGAAGAGGCACTGATCCGGGACGTGTTCGGGACAAGCCTGCCGGATACCGCCGCAAAACAGAAGGAAGCCTTCCTGGCTGCGGCCGATGCGTCGGGGCTGACCTTTGAAAATGCCATGGCGCTGAAAGAAGAGCTTGCCCTCCGGGAAGAATCGGAAGGGGACCTGACCCTGGACCGCCCGGAACGGGACGGGTTGTGCCGGCAGTTTGGCATCCGGACGGAAGACCTGGAAGAGGCCATGAAACACAGCCAGGTATCCGCCCTGTTTGCGCCAAACCTGTTTGACAAAAACAAAACCGTGGTCTCCACGGACCATGTGACCATCCGTGTGCCATCGGACCTTGCCGACCTGGTAGAAATCCGGAAGGTGGACGGGGTGGACTGCCTGGTGGTGCGGCCGGACGGCAGGATCCGCCTGGACGGCATCCCGGTGAAGACAGACGGGGAGGTGGCACAATGAGAAAGATCCAGGTAGGGGATTTCGTGGCGGTAGATGGCTGCGTGTTCGACCGGAAGGAGGACGTCCTGGGGACGGTCACCAACCTGTGCACGTACCATATCGTCATCCGGGATACCTATGACATCCAGCGGAGTGTCCAGAACTCGGACATCCCACACATACACCTGATCCGGGCGGCAAGGAGCCGGGACCGGGAACAGCTTCAGAAAGATATCGGGGACGCCACACAGGGCGGTTCCGGAAAGGAGAAAATGAAATGAAATATGTACTGTACCGTTCCCGGGGAGAGATCGCCCGGGACGTCAAGAAGCATACGATTGTAGCGGTGGAATATGGGGAATCCATCCAGGACGTTACCATGGAATTAATCAAAGATGTCATCGACGAACTCAAGGAAGACAAAACCTTCCAGGGATGCGATGCCACGGCCCTGGCACCAAAACGGGTTTGGGAGAATGCCCACCCGTACCAGTATGTCATGACCGGGATTGTGGTGCCGCCCCGTGCTAAGAAAAACATCCTGATTGAGTTCGGGGTGGTAGAACAACGAGAGGAGCCGTAAAACATGAAATGCTGTATCTGCGGAAAGAAAGAATCGGTGTTTTTGCTGCACCGGGGGAAGTTCTGCTTCGTCTGTGAGGACTGCTATAACAAACTGCCTACCTGTGTGAAGGAGTCCCTTACGTCCCTGTCCGCAAAGGATGTGAGGACACTTGCCGGAATCTTTAAACCGACCCTGCCGGGCATGGAGACACCATGGCGGGTGGCAGGGCAGGTAGGGGTCAGCAACACCCACGTCCATATCGAAGGGTTCCAGGTGGCGTTCCGGTACGTCCAGGAAGCAAAGCTGGAGTTCCTGCAGCGGGAGGGCTGCCGTCCGGAGCTGGGCGGCTTCTGGTCCACCTACGGGGACCTCTGCATGGTGTTTACCATTTCCGGCTACCGGATCCGCACCCTGGTGAAGTCCGCCCGGATGTTCTTAAGTATCCGGGACGCCTATCCGGACTTTCTCGTTACCAGGATCGGGCAGGTCCACCTGCCGGAAGACCTTCGGATCCTCTGCGTGCTGATCAACGCCGGGGCAAAGCTTGTGACCCACGACCTGTCCGGCTACCGGAATGTGAAGTTTGACGGGGCATACCGACAGGCAGGGGGACAGTCCCGGGCCAGGGGAGCCTCCTGGGATGGGCAGAAGGAAAGGACTGCAGGACAGGGACAGCAGGGGCAGCAGGGAAGGACTGCCGGGCAGGGAAGGCAGGATTCCGCCCTGGAGACAGCCCTTGCCTATTATGGGCTTTCCATCCCCTTTACGGCGGAGACCCTGAAAAAGAAACGCAATGCCTTGATCCGGAAATGCCACCCGGACCAGATCCTGAAGGATGACAGCTTAAACCCGGAGGATGTGAACCGGTTCTATGACGTTCTGCAACGATACGCCGATAAGGACGGTGAAAAAACAAGATGTTAGAAGAACTGGAACGGAAAATCAGGAACGGGGGATCCCTTTCGGAGGACGAGACCCGGTACCTGTTTTCCCAGCTGCACAAGGACCCGGATCGGATCCGGCACCTGATCGCTTCCGGGAACATGGGACTGGTCAGGAGGGAAACGGCCAGGTTCCGTAGAAGCCCGGAATACGAGGATCTGATCCAGGAAGGGTTTTTGACATTATATGATGCCATCCGGCATTACGACCCGCTCAATAGCGCACCCTTTGCGGTCTATGCGGGGAAATGCATCCGGAACCGGCTGAAGGGGTACCTGCACCGGGAAGGGCGGCTCATTTCCCTGCCCTGGTACGCCCATGGCAAGAAAGGGTACGAAATGCAGAAAAAGGCAGTGGTCTCCCTGGATATCCGGGTGCCGGCCGGGGACGGCTGGGAAGGGGAGGTCAGGCTTATGGACCTGCTGCCTTCGGAGGAGAACCTGGAAGAGCAGGTACTGCAGCGTGCCCAGCTGGAATCCGTGCTGGAAGTGCTGCCAAAATACCTGACGCCTCGGGAGCGGGACATCCTGTGTGACCGGTACGGGCTGTGCGGGAGGCCGGAACAGAGCCGCACGGAGATCCGGAACAAATACCATTACAGCAGGCAGTACGTCTCCGCTGTGGAGAAACACGCACTGCGGAAACTGCGGGAAAGGCTGGTCAAAGATGATGAAAGCTAAGAAACCACGGCACTGGGCCTTTGCCACACTGCGGCAGCTGGGGGTTCTTGCGGCGGTGGTGGCGGCGGTATTTTTTCTCAATACCCAGGTGCTGCAGGTGGTGTATGTCCCGACCGGATCCATGGAGCCGACCCTTCCATCCCGGTCCTTTGCGGCAGGGTTCCGCCACCCAAAGGACTTAAAGCGGTACGACATCATCACCTTTTGGCAGGGGGATGCCGTGCTGGTGAAGCGGGTCATCGGCCTTCCGGGGGAAACCATCGAGGTCCGGGACGGCCATGTATATGCGGACGGCAAACGGCTTAAAGAGGATTTCTGCAGGGAACCCATGGAGACGGAAGAAGGCACCTGGGAGGTCCCGGAGGACAGTTATTTTGTCTTGGGGGACAACCGGAACCACTCCACGGACAGCCGCAGGTTTGGGGCGGTCCGACAGGATGATGTGATAGCGAAACTTTGGAAATGATAAATTATTAAAAAATCAGAAAATAAAAATTCGGAACCAGGTGCCGAATTAGTTATGGCTAACCAAAAAAACAAGGAAACGAAACCGGAGGGGTTCTCCCATATTCTTGGAAAACAAGAAGACAGGAGGAACGAAATGATGGATGGATTGTCTTTGAACGACGCAGCTTTACTGTACTGTATTTTAGGGGAACCGGACCCAGCAGACGGCGAATCCCGCATCTACCCGACGGTGGAAGAGGCACTGGCCTATATGCGGACTGGAAGACGGCCGAAAGCCAGCCGGGACCTGGAAGGGCACAGTGAGGAGAAGGAAGCGGAGCCGGTAATCTATGAGCAGCTTTCTTTCATGTAGTCAAGCCATACGGAAGGACAGATGATGTTACGAACATAAGTAATGTCATCTGTTTTTTCGTGTTTTCCCATATTGTAAGGGAATGAAATGGGAAAAGAGGAGGAATGGATATGCCAAACAATTACCAGAGATTAAAAGAGGAAGCGGACATTGCCATGGTGGTAAACAGCCTGCAGATCCCGGCCACCCGCCGGGGGAGCGCCTGGTTCATCCCCTGCCCGAACCCGGGGCATTCGGACGAACACGCCACCAACTGCTACTACAAGGATGGCTGGAACAACGTGTACTGCTGTGCCTGCGGGAAAAGCTTCCAGGCCATTGACCTGATTATGTACACCCTGGGCTGCGATTACGGGGAAGCCGCTGACTACCTGTGGGAGCTGGAAGGGTGCCCGTCCTGGTACCATAACCGGAAACAGAAGAAGGAACGGTTTACCCTGACCCGGGAGGAGGCAAAGCTGATCGGGATGCACCCGGTTGGGAAGGCCTACCTGCCGGAACGGATGGCGGACCAGAAACGGAAGCTTCCGGGCGGCCGGGAGTACTACCAGAAGGAACTGGACAGCTACCTGGAATGCCGGGTGGAGCGTGTCCGCTGGCAGGACTTCCTGACGGAGGCACAGTATCTGGCAGTGGTAAGGAACAAATGCCGGGAGACCAGGCAGCGGCTGGAAGAGAGCCTTTCGTATTTCCAAAGCCTGGAGGGCGCCCTGGAAGACAGGGACGTCCGGGAAGGCACCCTGTCCCTGTTCCGGGCATCCTGTGAGGAACAGTTAAAGGCAGTGGAGGGCATTACAAAGCGCCTCAAAGCGGCATAAAGAAACAGCGTCCGGGAGGGATCCCGGGCGTTTTTTCTGTTTGGCGGCAAACTTCCATATTCCTGTCTGAAAGAAACAGAATAGAGGAGGAAGCAATATGAGCGAACAAAGAACACACAACCAGGAGTTTGACCCGAAAGCGTGGGAAGCGGACTGCAGGAAATACGATATCAACCATGAGAAGCTGGGCTTCGACGTGGACATCACCTTCCAGGACGGGAAGGTCCGCCTGAAATTAAACCAGCTGGACGAGAAATACCAGAAGGCAGTGAAGCACCTGATGCAGAAGAACATGACCGGGGCGGTGTACTACCTAAACGAGATGTTCCATCCGTGGTATGCCCTGCCGGAAGACGAGGAAGTGGAGGAAAAACGGAACATGGACCACCTCCATGCCAACCTGGAATATTTCATCCACACCCTGTTCCTGTCCGGGCTGGATGCCTTCTGTGAGGCGGTGTCCCAGCAGACGTCCTACTTAAACGCCCAGTATGAACTGAACCATACCCGGTTTGAGGACGGGGTCCTGGTCCGCCTGGACGGAAGCCGCTGGAACGGAAGCGGCTGGGAAAAGGACGGTACCACCACCCACAGCTTCCTGACGGAGACCCTCTGGGGATCCCTCCTGGAAACACGTTGCCAAACCGCTTAACACCAAAGACCTCGGAGATATCCGGGGTTTTTGTATGTTTCTGTCCCAAAACCGCCATGTTTCCTTTTGAAAAACATAGAATACAGGAGGAAACAAACCATGAGGAAGATTACAGATTTCGGAGAAAAGATCGGGGGCGCAAGGAAGGACCTCTGGAGGACCCACGGCATCCAGGAGGAAGATCTCCACGAAATGACCGAGGAAGAACAGAAGTACTATGTCACACGGGAGAACGTCTGGCCCCTCCCAAATGCCAGGAAGCTGGTGCAGGAGGAAGGCGTGGAACCGTGGGTGGCATACTGGCAGCGGAAAGTGCGGCTCTTGATCTACAAAAGCCCGGTGGTCTGGAAAGGGGAAGACTTTGCTAAGGAGGCAGCGGCGTATGTGGCCGGCACCCAGGAAGTGAAACGCCTGGTGATGTCCTGCAGGACGGAAGAGGATGTGAAGGCAGCCGAAGAAGAGATCAATGGCTGGTTCACCCGTGCCCATTACAGTTCCTTCCGGTTCCGGGACGACTGTCCGTACCGCCGGTGCATTTCGTCGAAGGTGTACCTGTTACAGTACAAGCACGGTTCCATGAAGAACCGGGTGGAGGTCTCCGGGTTCCCGTTTGAGCAGAAAACCGGGAAGAAGGGGACACCCCAGAAGAAGGCCTTTGTGCCGCCGCAGCTGATGCACATTGAACGTGGCGGCGAAGACTACCGCCACGGCAGGCACGTAACGCCGGAACGGTGGCAGGACGTCTTTTCCTTCCGTGCGGTGGAGTTTGGCAACTGGTTAAGCCAGAAGGACCGGCAGGCGTCCATGGACTACTGCTTTGACGCCTTAAAAGACCTTGCCCTTGCCCTGCAGGTGGAAGACCGGGACATTGCCTTCCAGACGGACCTTGCCCTTGCCTTTGGTGCCAGGGGGCAGTCCGGGGCATCGGCACACTACGAACCCCTGCGCCGGGTCATCAACCTGACGAAGATGCGTGGCGCCGGATGTACGGCCCATGAGTGGTTCCATGCCCTGGACCACCACCTTGCCCGCCATTACGGCCTGGAAAACAAGGTCCTGGCAAGCGACGGTGCGGAGGACCCAAGACTCCCGGAGAGTTTCCGGACGCTCATCCGTTCCTTAAAGACGGACTACGACGGTAACCCGACCGATTACTACCGGGGCTCCAGACAGTTCGACCGGCATTTTCGAAAGGAAAGCTACGGCTACTGGGCGAGCAATGCGGAAATGGCAGCCCGTGCCTTTGCCTGCTATGTGAAGGACTGCCTGAGCTATGCAAGCGATTACCTGATCGCCCACGCAGACGTGTACGAGTTTGAATTTGACAACCAGTGCCTGTGCGCCCATCCCCAGGGGGAGGAGCGGGAGCTTTACAACGAACTCTTTGACCAGCTGTTCTACGACCTGAAAAAGGAAGGGTTCTTCCACCAGCGGAAGGTGCACGTTCAGCCAAAACAGGAAGCCTGTGTGGCGGAGACACCTGCCGGCTACCATGTGGACTACCACTTCCCGGTTGGGGAGGAAGCCTCCGGACAGTATCTGTTCCAGTTCTAGTCATGAAAAGGAGAAACACTGCAGTTTTTGCGGTGTTTTTTCTTTTTTTAGGCCGTTTGTTCTTTGGGAGGGAAAATATACCATATTGTAGAAGGCAAAGGAGGATGAATCATTTGGAACTGCAATTAAAGGCCATCCGGGCCAATGCCGACTACTCCTTGGAGCAGCTGGCAGAAAAACTCGGATGTGGAAAATCAACTGTATGGAGATGGGAGCATCAGCTCTCCCCGATGCCGCCGAAGATGTTTGAGGCCTACTGTACGGCCTGCGGGGCGGACGAAGAAACAACCGAAGCGCTGCGCAAGCGGCTGAACATTCAAGAGAAAGGAAGGATACTGAAATGAATCAGGATACAAAAATTGAGTGCTACCGGAAAGCATACCAGACCTTAAAGCCGATGGAAGGGGTGCGGAACTTAGGATATCCGGAAGAAAAGAAGGACCTGGAATTTTACTGTGACATCGGACGGTTCCATGTCAACTACAATCTCCGGCTGAACCGGGATTTCATTACCATCCGTGCCGGGAAACTCTATAAGGGGAAGACAGACGAGGAACTGGACCAGATCGGAAGGGAGCTCTCGGAAGGGCAGTCCTTCTACTATACCGGGTACGATGAAAAGTTATACCTGCAGCTGTCCCTGCCGATGGCCGGCATTTCCGACGAAGCAGCCAGGACCCGGGTTGACGAGGAGACCATCCGGTTTTTCCATTTCCTGATGGATGTGGAAGGGGTTTCCATGGAAGAGGTGCCGGAGACGGAGGAACAGGAACCGGAAGCGCAGGAAAAAGGGGAAAGCCGGCAAGGTGTTTTTACAGAGCCTGGGCAGGAAGATGACAGGATTCCCCTGGAAGAACCTGCGCCAGGCGTAACGGAACCGGAGTCCAGGATGGCGGAATTAGAATGGATTGCGGCACGCAGGAAGGACACGGAAGAAAAGGAAGCAGCCCTCAAGGAACGGGAGAGCGCATTTGAGACCCGGGAAGGGGAAGTGAACGCCCGGGCAGAAAGCCTGAAAAACCGGGAGGACGAAGTAACCCGCCGGGAAGCGGATCTTGCCAAACTGCAGGAGGAAGCAGAGGCACAGGCAAACCAGGCACGGACACAGCAGGAGGAGCTTGCCAGACGGGAAGCAGAGATCCAGGCGTCCGAGCAGTCACTGAAAGAACGGGAAGGCTCCCTGGCAGAACAGGAGCAGCAGCTGAAGGAGCGGGAACTCCATGCCGCATCCCGGATCTCTGAGGCAGAGAAACGGGAAGCCTCATTACAGGAACAGGAAGCAGCCATGCAGGGGCAGAAGTCCCAGCTGTCTGAAAAGGAAGAGACGCTCACAGAACGGGAAAAGCTGGTGGTGACCAAGTCGTCCATCCTGGAAGAAAAGGAAGCCATGCTGGAAGAAAAGGCAGAGGGCTTAAACCGGCGGGAACAGGAGGTAAAAAACACCCTGGCACAGCTGGCGCAGGAAGACGAAACCCTGTCCCGGCGGATGAAGGAAGCAGAAGCAAAGGAAGCAGAAGCAAAAGAACAGATCCGGGAAGCGGGCATTGCCGCGGAACTAAAACAGGAACTGGAAACCAACAAAGCGGTCTGGAAGCGGAAACTTGCATCTGCAGAGGAAAGTTTTGCACAGGAACGGAAGGACCTGAACGAGGCAAAGACCGCCCTTGCAGAGGAACGGGACCGGCTGCAGGAACTCGTTGAACAGGGGAAGGCAGAGCAGGAAGAAACAGAGAAAAAACTCGCAAACTGCAAACAGGACCTGAAAGAAACGAGAGCACAGCTTCAGGAAGCCGCCCGATCGCAAGAAGAACTGCAGAAGGCAAAGGAGCAGGAAGCGTTGGCCCATGCCCACAAGGCCGGGGAATACCAGAAATCCCTGGAAGCAAAAGAGACGGAAAACGAGCGGCTGACATCGGAGCTTCGAAAAGCGAAAGAAGAACTCCGGAAGACAGGGGAGGAACAGGCGGACCTCTTACAGGAACTGGAAGCACAGAAAGAGACAGAAAAGCGCCTCCGCAGCAGCCTGACACGGAAGGCAGCGGAACAGGAAGCGGACCGGGATCAGATTACCACCCTGAAGGACCAGCTGGCAGAATACAAACGGCAGATGGAGCATATCGGGACACCGGAAGAGGTCCTGAAAGACTTTGCGGAAACAAGAAAGGAGAACCGGATGCTCAAAAGGGAGATCCAGGACATGGAAATGGAAGCGGCGGCCAATGAGAAAGTTCTACTGGACCGGATCCAGGCACTCTTAGACGAGCAGGAGACTGCCGAAGTGGACGCAAGGAAAGAGGAAGAAGCACAGCTTCCGCAGAACCTGGCAGAGCGCATGGCAGGGGAACTGAAAACCTCCGGCATTACGGTGACACCGGAAGAGGCTTCCGGGCACTGGTATCTTCGTGGCACCAAGGAAAGCTGTACCATTGTGATTGATGTGGAACAGCGGATCGTGCAGATCGCAAAGGAACTGCGGAAGCCGTTTAAATACAACGAGGACGTGTCGAACTGGAACCGGGAGGACTTCGCAGAGTCCTATATCCTGGACAAGTCCGGCATCACCTGCAGGAGGCAGGTACGGGACGTCACCATGGACGTGAACAAGGTCCTGCGGAAACTGATTATTCTGAAATAGGAGGTTAGAACATGAGACGAATACTCAAGGAACTGCGGCCCTTTAAAAAGCCGCTGATTCTGATCGGGATCATTCTCCTGTTCCTGGTCATTTTTACCCAGGTCATTCCGGCCATCCGGGAAATGGATGCCAACAAAACACCCGTTGCGTCCATTGAGGCGAAGAACGGGAAGACCTACGAAAAAGGCGACACCATCCGGGTGCAGGACTTCCAGCTGACGGCAGTCCACGAAAGCGGGAAACGCTCTTCCCTTAGTGGGGACGACGTGAAGCTTTCCCGGACGAAGCCGGCAAAAACCGGGAAGTACACGGAAGTGACGCTGACTTATAAGGACAACAAAGAGATCCAGACCACCGTCAAGGTGAAGAACAGCCGGAACAAGCTTGCGGCATATGCCTGCGGCAGCCCTTCCAAAGGGGATGTGAAGGCCGTGCTGTACTCCAACGGGGAACTGTGCTTTGAAGGGGAGGGCAATGTCCTCCAGTTTGAGCAGGGGGAGTTCCCATGGCTGAATAGTGAGGAAGACATTCCGATCCAGTCCGTGACCTTTGAGGAAGGGGTCCAGCCGGTGAGCCTGGACTACTGGTTCGAAGGCCTTGCGGATTTAAGCTACATTGCACCGCTGCCGGCCTCCGTCCAGAGCATTGTGGGGATGTGTGCCGGATGCGAAGCGCTGGAAACCGCACCGGACTGGAGTGGCTGCACCGGCCTTCTGGATGCCACGGAAGCCTACAGCGGCTGCACCGCCCTGAAGGAGATCCCGGCACTGCCGGCGTCTTTGCGGAACACCACCCGGATGTGTGAGGACTGCGCCGCCCTCCAGACAGCGCCGGACATGACCGGGGCTGCGGGGCTTGAGAACGCAACGGAAATGTTTGCCGCCTGCCAGGAACTGACGGCTACGTCCACGCCGCCGGTACTGGAAGTGATGGACGGGATGTACCAGGACTGCATCAACTTAAAGGCCATGCCGGCCATTTCCGGAACGGTACGGTCCATGAGCGGCACCTTCTCCGGGGACATTTCCCTATCGGAACTGAGCGCCATCCCGGCTTCTGTCCAGGATATCAGCTCCTGTTTTGAGGGCTGCAGTCGGGCGTCCGGGGAACTGAAGGTTGACTGCACACCGGAAGACTACAGCGGGTTCCTGACAGGTGCCTGCAACGCCACCCGGCTGAACTTAACGGGAGGAAGCCGGTACCTGGAAGTGCTGGCCAATACCTGTGACAGCGGGAACGTGCTGGTGAACGGGAAAACGCCAAACCCGGAGGCTACCTCGCCGGCATACTACGAAGAATAGGAAACGAAAGGACAGGCACTGCCTGTTCTTTTCGTATGTAACTTTCCGGGGAAAACCCAGAATAAGTATACTGGATGTGAGGTGAAACTATATGGTAACAAACGGAATCTTACACGTACACAGTACCTTTTCCCTGCACGACTCCACCCAGACGCCGGAGGACATTGTGGCCCGGGCGGCAGGGATGGGCTGCAGGCATATCACGCTGACGGACCACGGCACCCTCTTAGGGGTGGACGACTTCATGGATGCCGGGGCAAAATACGGCGTCAATCCCATCCCAGGGGTGGAGGCCTACCTGGAAGGGAAACAGCACCTGATCCTGGTGGCAAAGGATTACGAAGGGTACCAGGCCATTGCCTATGCCCTCCGGGATGCCAACCGCCATCAGGTGTCCTCGGACTTCAATAAAAAGCTGGTGTATCCGATCATGACACCGGAGATCCTGGAATCCTTCCGGGGGAATACCCATGTCCTTGCCACATCGGCCTGTATCGGGGGACCCATTGCGTCCATCCTGCTGAAAGCCGTCCGGGAACAGCGTACCCTTGCCCGGATCCTGGAACACACCGAAGAGGCAGCTGCGGCCTACGGGGCGGCAAAGGCACGGTATGAGGAGGCTGTTGCCCGGATTGCAAAGCTTAAGGAGGAACGGAGGCCCTATGCGAAGTATGCCGGGAAGCCTTACGGGAAACAGGCAGAACAGAAACAGAAGAAGGCGGACCAGCTGGCGGCGAAGGTTAAGGCCCTGGAAGGAAAGGAAGACAGGACCGCAAAGGAAGACGCTGCTCTGGAGAAGTTACGGGTACAGGAAAGGGATGCCAGGAGGGAAGCCGGGGACTGCGCACACCTCCACGAAGACGCCCGGAAGGTGCTGGAGGTACTGGACCGGGAATTGAAGCAGTGGGGGGAAGTCCGGAAGGAACAGAAAGGGATCCTGGACAGGACAGCGAAAAAGGCACAGAAGCACCGGGAGGCGGCGGAACGGTTAAAAGCCGTAGAGGCTCTGGACCCGGAGGCAGCTTATCGGGAGGCACGGGAGCGGGCAGAATGGTTTCGGGACCTGTTCCAGCACTTTTACCTGGAACTCCAGTACCACGGCCTGGAAGACGAGGCCTACGTGATGCCCCTGCTGGTGCGGATCGCCCGGGAGACGGGGATCCCCCTGATTGCAGCCAATGACGCACACATGACGGACGCCTCGGACGCCGCCCTGGAAGCCCGCCAGATCCTGCGGTTCAACTATTTCCGCCGGCACCAGGAGCTGGGGGATGCGGACCGGGAACTGTACTTAAAATCCGATGAAGAACTGCGGGATGCCTTACGCCGGGCGGTGGACCCGGAAGCCGTAGAGGAAGCCATGGAAAACCTGAACATCCTGGGGAGATGCAAGGTAGTCTTCCCAAAGGAGAAGCATTACCCGAAGGTGGAAGGGGGACCGTCCTTTGACGAACTGCTGGACGCAGCCCGGGAAGCCCTGGTCCAGAAAGGGGAATGGGATGACGCCCACGAACAGTGCCTGAAACGGGAACGGGAAGTGATCCATTCCATGGGGTACGTGGACTACCACATGGTGGTCCGGGACTTCTGTATCATGGGGCGGTCCCTGGGTGTGGTGCCAAAAGATCGGCTCCCGGATATGCCCCTCCGGTATGACCAGGCCCTCTCGTGGATCCAAAAACAGGGGTACGGCATCGGCGTGGGGGTCGGCCCGGGGCGTGGCTCCGCCGTGGGATCCCTGGTCTGCTACCTTCTGGGGATCACCAACCTGGATCCGGTGAAGTATGATCTGCTGTTTGAGCGTTTCCTGAATCCAGAGCGTGTATCTATGCCAGACATTGACACCGACATTAAAACGTCTCTTCGTCCATACCTTATTCAGTTTATAAAACAGAAACATGGAGAGAAAGCAGTCGCATCGATCTCTACAGTTATGAGATATGCAGGACGAGGTGCGCTCAAAATGGCAACGCGTGACCGCGCTGATGAGTTATATGGAAAACTTCCATCAAAAGAACGTAAGATTCAGAAAAGTCAATATTCTGATCGGCTAGCAAAAGTATCAGAATTTATTCCAGAGATGTGGGATGGTGATCTCTCCAGTCTGGAACCTGAATTCCTGGCAGAATTTTCAGGAAAAGAAGAGAGATTGATCTGGGAGCGAGCAAAACTGATCGAAGGGAAGGTAAGTAGTACTTCGGTTCACGCTGGAGGAATTGTGATATCGGATAATGAGGATCTGTGTGATTATGTGCCTTTGTTATGGCGGGAAGATAAACAGACCTGGGCAACTCAGTGTGATATGATCCGAGTAGAACAAAAAGGAATGTTAAAAATGGATCTATTGGGATTGAACACCCTTGACTGTATATCAGATACTATGAATCTGATTTGGAATCGATATGGGGTAGCAGTAGATTTGGATCACCTTCCTTTTGAGGATGCAATTTTCCGGGAGATTTACGCCGCCGGGAATACCAACAGCGTTTTCCAGTTCGAGTCCCCGGGCATGAAACAGATGCTGCGGGAATTCCGCCCCACCTGTTTTGAGGACCTGATCCTTCTGGTTGCCGCCTACCGCCCGGGACCGATGCAGTTTTTGGACCATATCATTGCCGTGAAGCACGGGAAGGAACCGGAAACTTACCGGACGCCGGAGCTGGAACCCATCCTGTCCAAAACCTATTCCGCCATCATCTATCAGGAGCAGGTCATGCAGATCTTCAAGGACCTGGCCGGGTATTCCCTGGGCCAGGCAGACCTGGTACGCCGTGCCATGTCCAAGAAGAAAACGGAAAAACTGCAGGTGGAGCGGAAAGCCTTCATCGAGGGTGACCCGGAACGTGGCATTGCCGGCTGCCGTGCCCATGGCATCCCGGGAGAGGCCGCCAACGCCCTGTTTGACGAAATCATGGACTTTGCCAGGTACGCCTTTAACAAATCCCATGCGGCAGCCTATGCCATGGTGTCCTATCAGACGGCATGGCTGAAATACCACTACCCGGCAGAATTCCTGTGTGCCATGTTCAACAACAAGGAACAGGAAGCTTACGGCCCCATTGTGGAAGACTGCGCATCCTATGGAATTGCCCTGCTTCCGCCGGATATCAACCGGTCAGAAACGGGATTTGTGGTGGAAGAGGAAGGGAAGTCCATCCGGTACGGATTTTCCGGCATTAAGGGGATCCGGGAGTCCGAAGACCTTTCCTGGATCCTGCAGAAGCGTGGGGGCCGGTTCCGGTTTGCACCCTTCCTGTCCATGTCGGACTTTGCGGTACGTGTCAGCCGGAACGGGAAGCTACTCCACCGGGGGTTCCTTATGACCCTGGCAAAGAGCGGGGTGTTTGACTGCCTGGCACCGGACCGGACGGCACTGGTACAGTGGCTGGAAACGGCACCGGAGGAAGGCATCCTGCCGGCAGTAGAAGCCCAGGAACCACAGTGGAAACAGCGGCCGACAGACCGGCGCACCCTCCGGCAGTGGGAGAGTGAGTACCTGGGACGGCTGTTAAGCGAAGATCCCCTGCGGGACTACCGGGAAGACGGCTATTACGGCTGTACGCCCATCGGGGAGCTGGAAGAGGGCCGATGCACGTTTTTCGGATATATCACGGACTATGAAGAAAAGGTAAGCAAAAAGGGGAATCCCATGCTGATTGTCCATATCCAGGGGAAAGGCGCTTCCCAGGACGTACTGTTTGTGGGAGACGGCAGTGCCAGGTACCTGGGCCAGATGGAATACCTGGAACACCGGGTAGTCAAGGTGCAGGGCACGAAAACGGAAGGGACCGTGTTCGGGAACTGGATGGAACGGCTGATGCCGGTGCGGAAAACCTACGGGTATGTCTGCCAGTCCCAGCAGTCCTACCAGCTCTTGGCAGACGTGCTTTCTGCCGACTGGGAAGGGGGCACGGAAATTCTCGACATCTTTACGTTCTGGAAAGGCCCGGCAGACGCCCCGGTTCCGGAACCATGCCCCCTCATGGTGCGGAAACGGGTGCATCCGGAAACCCTGGCTCGCCTGGGGCTGAAAAAGAACAGAGTGAAGCAGGGGAGCTGAGACGGCTTTCCCGGAGAGAAAAAAAGGACAGGGACCTGCAGTTTTGAGCAGATCCCTGCTTCTTTTAAGCGGAATAGGCTTGGCAGAAGCTGTAGTAGCAATAGTAAAGGGTGGAGTGGGGTTCGTCTTTGGTCAGCTCCCAGACGCATTTTAACAGGTTGATCCCCAGGTGTTCCATCGGGACACGGAGGCGGTACTGGTCCAGCCATGCACGGCCGTCCGGGGAGGAGAGGAACCGGTACAGGTTTTCTAGGTCTCCGAAAGGACGATAGTGGGAGATCAGGTAGCAGAGGCAGACACAGAAACGGTAGAACCCTTTCTGGCCTAAGAAGTATTCCCGTGGGAACTGGGCATTCCCGTCCAGGATCTTCTGGTAGAGTTCCTCAATGAGGCTGCGTTCGCTTAAGTGGATGGCATTCGGATACAGAAGCGCCAGGATATAGCGGCAGTCCCGGGGACCCAGTTCCGGCGGGTACACAATAAAATCAGCCAGGCGTTCCAGTTTCATGAAATGGATCATGTAACCGTCAAACTTTTGCCTGGCTGTCTGGACATCCCATCCCAGCACGTCCTCAATGGCAAACCGGATGCAGTCCAGGGCCTTCTGCTGGTTGCTTCCGCCCGGCAGGGCATTGACGAAGTGGTATGGGCTGATACCGTCCTTATTCCCCAGTAATACTTCCAGATATTCTAATTTCAATTCATTCATAAAAATTTTTCTCCTTTTTTAGTCTGATATTCCAAAATTCTCCCATGTTGTGAAAGGATCCTTTTTCAATATGGGAGATTTTCCCATTTTCGTATGCAAAATTACGGAAAATTATGAAATTTCGTATGATACAGATAACAAACGGGAAGATTCCCGGAAAGGAGAGGACAGATTGTGCTTGGACATTACTACCGGACACTGGAACGGGACGAGGCAACGGGGGATACCCGGTTCCTCTTTTCGCCAACGGAACCCTGCCCGGAAGCACGGGACGGGCTGTTGCAATGCAGGGGCCGGATCGGGATCTATGCCAAAGGAATTCCGCTTTGCATCACCGGGGCGTGGGACGGGGGCAGCTATGCCGTCACGGACGCCCGGCTGTCCACGGACACCCGGGAGGGGAGCCGGCAGATCCTGGACTTTGTGACGGACCTGACGGAAACCCAGATGGGGCAGGTAGTGGACGCCTGTAACGGACAGGCTTTTGCCCTTTTGGAACAGCCGGAAATCCTGGACGGCATCCTGAAACGGAGCCGGGATGGGAAGAAGAGCGCCATTCTTGGAAAGCTGCGGCAGCTGCAGACCCAGGAAGCCCTGTCCCGGAAGCTCATGGGGTACGGGGTTCCCTTAGACCGGATCGAAGCCCTTATCCAGGACGGGGTATCCCTGGAACAGCTGAAACGGGGGCCGTATTATCCCTTCCTGTTCCATGACATTTCCATCTACCTGGCAGACCAGCTGGCCTATGAGGAAAGCCGGATCGCCCCCTATGACGAGCGGCGGTTATTGGGGTTTTTGGCGGATGCCATGCTGCTTGCCCGTGCCGCCGGCCATACCTGCCAGACGCTGGAGGAAGTGTGCCGCACCATGAACCGGAGGCTGAAGCCGTCGGTGTACCCGGACACCCGGGTGGGGAAGGCCCTGGTGTCGTACCTGGTCTCCCTTGCCCCGAAACAGTTCGGGTTCCATGTGGTAGGCGGCAGGCTGTACTTATATGAAACACCGGTATGGGAAGAGGAAACCCGGCTGATCCATGCCATCCACAAGCTGGCCCGTGCAAAGAAACCGTTCCTTCCGGACGTGGAGGTGGACCGAATTGAGAAAACCATCGGGATCACCTACAACCAGGAACAGCGGGCTGCCTTTGCCCTGTTAAAGGAAAGCGGCGTCAAGGTCCTGACCGGGCCTCCGGGAAGCGGGAAGACCGCCATGATCCGGGGGCTTCTGGAAGCGGTGCAGGATCTTGCCCCGGAAAAGCGGATCCAGTTATCCGCCACCACCGGACGGGCATCCCAGGTATTAAGCGCCAGCTGCGGCCGGCCTGCGGAAACCGTACACAAGCTTCTGGGGATCCGTCCCTTTGGGGACAGCCTCTGGTCGAGGAATGAGTCCAACCCGGTGGAAGCGGACATCCTCATTGTGGACGAGGTGTCCATGCTGGGCTTAAAACTGGCATCCCTCCTCTTCCGGGCAGTGAAACCGGGGAGCATCCTGCTCCTGGTGGGGGATGACAACCAGCTCCAGAGCGTGGAGTATGGCAGCATCCTACAGGACCTGATGGCCTCCGGGCAGGTGGAGGTCTACCGGCTGACCAAAGTCATGCGCCAGTCGGGGTTGATCTATGGGAATGCAAAAAGGGTGCTGGAAGGGCGCACGGACCTGCCGGAAGGCCCGGACTTCCATATCCACCACTGCCGGGAGGAGGACGTGTACCAGATCCTTACCGGAAAGATCCGAAAGGACGACTGCCGGGTGATCTCACCGGTAAAGGGCGGTCCCTGCGGGGTGCGGGAACTGAACCGCCGGCTGCAGGAACGGGCGGACACCGGGGAGGTGTGCCTGACCTACAACCGGGTCACCTACCATGTGGGGGATCTGGTGCTGATGAACCAGACCAACTATGAGAAAGGGTATTACAACGGGGATATCGGCCGGATAGAGGGGAAGGACGGACGTGGGATCCTGGTGGCCTTTGAACGCTGTGTCCTGCACCTGGACCGGGAGGACTACCACGTCATGTCCCTGGCGTATGCCATTACCGCCCACAAGGTACAGGGCAGTGAATTTGGACAGGTGCACATCGTATTGCCCCGCCAGCCGGAGCATATGCTGACCCGGAGGATCCTGTACACGGCCATCACAAGGGCGAAACAGGAAGTCCACCTGTACGAGGTGGAGGACGCCTGTGCCTTCGCCATATCCAACCAGGCGGAACGCCCACGGCGCACCCTGTTGGCGGACCGGATCCGGGGCGGGACGGACTAAGGACATCCAATTTTGATCAGAACAACAACAAAAGAAAGGAGAGACCGCCCGGGAAGTGTCCCGGCAGGAGGGGACGTCCCTTTTAGGGACACCGGGCGGGAAGGAAACAAGATGCAGGAAAACCGAAACGAAACCGAACTGTGCTATATTGACGAGGAACAGATCGTTCCCAACCCCCTGAACCACTTTTCCGTGGAAGGGATTGAGGAAATGGCAGGGAGCCTCCGGTCTTACGGGATTGTCACGCCCCTGACGGTGATTGGGCCGTATGGGGACGGGACCTTCCGGCTGATTGCCGGGGAGCGGCGTCTGACTGCCTTCCGGAAGCTGAAGGAACAGGGGGAGACGGAAGACGGGAAGCTGCCGTGCTATGTGATCGGCACGGCGGAGATGCCGGAGACCGAACAGGAACTACTGATTGAGGTGTCCAACGTGGATACCCGTGACATCCAGAACAAGCAGATGCACTACATGAAGATCGTCCGGTTAATCAAGGAGCTGGTGGACCGGGAAGGCTTAAGCAAACGCAAGGAAATGCAGCTTCGGAAGAACTATATGCGCTGCTCGGAACGGTACGCAAGGTTCTACAACCAGGTGTTTGAAAACGACAACCCGGAACTGACCCGGATGGTGGAAGACAATACCATCAGCATTTCCCGTGCGGGACGCATCGCCGGGCTTCCGGACGACCTGCAGGAGCTGGCAATCCGGGACGTCCAGGCAGGACAGCCCCAGGACGAGGTAGTGGAACGCTATTCCAAAGAACATACCAGGCGGGTGGAAAGCGCCGCAGTTCCAGCAGCCAAAGCCCTGGAGGCACCAGCAGAACCGGATCTTCCGAATAGGACCATGCCAGACCTTCCGGATTTTCCGGAGGCGGGACAGCAGGTCAGCCAGCAGCCGGGACCGGAAGCCCCGCCTTCTATGGCAGACCCTATCCGGGAACCGGAAGCAGACGGCGGGGAAGAGGACCTGGACGCCATGTGGGAAGAGCTGGGGGTGGATGCCTTCCATTCGGAAGCCCTGGCCTTAGATACCACACAGACCTTAAATACCTACCAGACCCGCAGAGGCGTCTCGGGGGAAGAGGAGCTGGATACGGTCCTTGCCTGGTGCGGCAAGATCCGGAAAGCCGCCGCTTTGACGGAAGCGGAATGGGAGGCCGTGGAAGCCTGCCGGAAAGTCGTGGAGAAGTTCTGCGGCATCTGATCCCCCGTCCACACAACCACAGATCGCCAACCGCCCGGACGATTCCCGTCCGGGTGTTTTTTTTGCGCCCCGTGTCCGGCTTGGCCCCGGGGAGCAGGGGCGGGATCTCCCATATTCCCGCTGTAACAAAAAACCAAAAGGAGGTAATAGCTATGAGCTTAGAAGCAGAACGGGGCGTGGATCTTGGCTACAAGATGACGGACCTGTTTTTGAAGGGTGCCAACACCCTCTTGTCCGTAGTGACCGAAGCCCTGCAGTACCTGGACAGGGACCCCATGGCAAAGACCCTGAAATCCTACATGGACCATGGCGGGAAGCTGGAATTTTCCATCTGTCAGATAGCCTACGGGGAGGAACTGGAACGTGCCCTCCGGAAAGAGGGGATCACGTATCTCCGCTCCAACGACATGGCAAACGGCGGGATCTGCATCTTCCTGTATGCCGACCGTGACCGGGAGCGTGCAGAGCAGGTATTTGCCAGGTTCCGTGCGGAACACGGGCGTTCCGGCATTGCGGACCAGGGTGTGTTCTGGGCCTACGCAAAGGATGATGTCCGTACCATATCGGGACTGTCTGTACATGAGGCCATGCTGTTTTCCGAAAAGGCGGAAAAGGCCGGCATCCTGGTTTCCATGGACGAGCCGCAGAAAGGGGTGTTTGCCCTCCACTACGCAGGCCGGGATATGCCGGTACTGGAGAGCATTAAGGCAACGGTGGCGCTGGAACTGTCCGGGAAGTCCGGGGAGGCACTAAAAGGGCAGCTGGAGTATGAAAACCGCACCTTTACGGAGATCAGCGAAAGGCTGGTACAGCCCACGGAGGCACCATTCTATGTGGTGGACTTATCGGGGAACACCATGGAGGTGACGGACCGTGGGATCCGGTACGAAGGGGACAAGGGTGTCATCACCATCGACCGGCTGGAAGAGGCATACTGGGAGCGTGCCAATGAACTGCTGCTGGAATTCCGGAACCCGACCCTGTTAAACCAGGCGGAGATGGAACGGCTGTCCGCCAACCCGGACAAGCGGCGGATCCTCTCGGAGATTTCCAAAGACCACGGGCGTCCCCAGATCACAAGGGAAGAGTACCTGGAAGCACGGGAAAAGCTGGAGCAGAAGGAACTGTATGAAATGAAGCTTGCCATGGAGGACCCGGACCACAGCCGGATTGCGTTCAATATTGAGGATGCGGACCTGCGGCTTGGTACCTTTGAGGAGTTCAATGACCTCAATGAGGAGGAAAACCGGAACATCCGGGAGGACCTCTTCCAGGACGCCAGGAGGCGGCTGAAACGCTACCAGAACCTGGACCGTGCGGAGGAGGACACCCTGGAGGAACGGGAGTTTGCCGACCGTATCCTGGATGGCCAGTCCCAGGAACAGGACTTCAACCGGGAGGCCTGGGACCTGATGCACGACAAGAACAACAACTATATCCCGGACGAATATGAAAGGAGAGGATAACCATGGCAGCCGAGATTACCGAAGAACAGCGGCAGGAAAACCGGAAGGCGATGAACCTGTATTTTGGCACCGTGACCGGGGTGCTTGGTGCGTACCTGCTGGGGTATGCGGGATCCCTGATGGAGAGCCTTGCCCTGCCATTCCTGCCATCCTGCGGGGAAGTGTTTTCCCGCCTGGGGCAGATGCAGTTTGGGTTCCACTTAAATTCCTCTGCCATCATTGGGGCAGCGGCAGGGGTGGGCCTGGGTGCGGCAGTGTATTTCCTGGAATCCATCAACCAGGAACGGACCAGTGCCTATGACCAGAAGAAAGTGGCAGGATCCGCACGGTTCCTGTCCAAAAAGGAACTGGCAGAATATGAAAAGGCGTATATCCAGCCGGATCCGGAGGACTTGTCAAAGCCCTTCCCGAACATGATTATGAGCAACCGGTTCCGGCGTCCCATGAATTCCCGGATGCTGATCGGGAACAACAACGTCCTCGTGGTGGGCGGTGCGGGAACCGGAAAATCCAGGTTTGTCGTTAAACCGAATATTTTACAGCTTAACGCCAGCTATGTCATCACCGACCCGTCAGGGGAGATCATCTATTCCCTGGGAAACGTGTTAAAGGACTATGGGTACAAGATCAAGATCCTAAACATTTCCGACATGGCACACAGTAACTGCTACAACCCGTTACACTATATCCGGGATGAGGCAGGGGTCAGTATGCTGATCGACTGCCTGATTAAGAACACGACCCAGGATGGCAGCAAGGGGGACGAGTTCTTTACCAATGCCGAGCGGTTATTGTATTCCGCCTGCATCTTTTACCTGACGGAGTTCTGCAGGGATGAAAGCCGGAAGAACTTTTCGTCCATTGTCAACATGATTAACGCTTCGGCGGTGGATGAAATGAACCCTAACGCCAAGTCTCCGCTGGACTGCCTGTTTGAAGCCCTGCCAAAGGATTCCCTGGCATGGAAGTTCTACAGCTCCTTTAAGCAGGCAACGGGAAAGACCTTAAAAAGTATCATCATCAGCTGTATTACCAGGCTCCAGCCGTTCATGACGCCCCAGGTGGCGAACCTGACACGGACGGACAACATGGAACTGGAAAAGATTGGGGAGGAAAAGACGGCCCTCTTCCTTATCACGCCGCAGGCAGACCGGACCTATTCCTTCCTGGCCTCCATGCTTTATTCCCAGCTGTTTGAGACCCTGTACTACATCGGGGAGCAGCAGAAAGCAGCAGGGGGATCGGAACAGCTGAAGGTGCCGGTACGGTGCATTATGGACGAATTTGCCGTGCGCCCGTAAGCAGGGGGTTCCTTGCGTGGGCTTGTCTGTAATCTGCCTTTGGCAGGGCAGTAGGTTTGATGTGGGGGCTTTTTGAAAGCCGAAATCCTATCATCAGCCGGCTTATCCGAAAGGGAAACCGGACGGGGAGCATAGCATGCCGGCAACGGTGCCATTCAGCCAGCTGTCAGGCTGTGAACGGGCATCCAGATGAAACTCCGTGTATGAGGTTAAACAGCTACACTGCTTGAACGGCAGCCAGAGGGGCTTTATCGTCAGCACTGACGGAAGACAGCTATCATACGTCAGGCAGTGCGGGTGTACGCAGAGTTGTGCAAACTGCGCTTACACACCACATTCCGCACTGACCGGCCGCAATCAGCGGAAAATGGCGAACGCCGTAACCGACAACATGGCACGCTTGTGCAGACAGGCCGAAACGGGGATAGCCTAAACAGGAACGCTTCGAAGGGGAAGCTATGGCAGGGAGTGCCTGAATATCCTGCATGGCTACGGAGTCTCCATAGTAGTCCGAGGCGGTAACACCGTTCCACATGGCGAAGGGAGACAGCGGTCCAACAAAAACAATATCGAGGAAAGGTGTGTGAGACACTATGAGAAGTCCAGATATGGTTTTCCAAATACTACAACAACACGCAACCGATGAAACTTACCGGTACGAACGGCTGTACCGGAATCTGTATCACGAAGATTTGTACTTGCAGGCAGCCAAAAACCTCCCTGCCACGGGGAGCCTGCTGGAACAGGGGAAAGCGGGGGTTTCGTTTTCCCAGACTGGGAAGCACCGGGTGGAACGGCTGATTGGTTCCCTCCGGGACCACAGTTATCGTCCCCAATCCGTAAAGCGGGAGGCTTCCCCGCAGGGAAACCAAAAGAAGTCGCCCCTGGAAGACCGGCTGGTGGAGGAAGCCTTGCGGATGCTTTTGAGGTGCATCTATGAACCGGCCTTTTCCCCCTGTTCCCACGGCTTCCGTCCGGGAAGGAACTGCCAGACCGCACTGCTTCAGGTGAAACACCGGTTTACCGGCACGAAGTGGTTCGTGGAGGGCAGCCTTTCCAATCCAGTCCCGGTTTTGGACCGTCAGGTCCTTACAGGGATCCTGCGCCGGCGGATCCGGGATGAAGCATTCCTGGAACTGGTATGGAAATTCCTGAAAGCGGGATACCTGGACCAGTGGGAAACGGGCAGGACATACAGCGGAACCGCATACGGAAGGGGGCTTGCGCCCCTCCTTGCCAATATCTATTGGGATGAACTGGACCGGTTTATGAAAGGGTACCAGGAAGCTTTTTTCCGGGGAACAGCAAGGAAGCGGAACCCGGAATACATCCGGGAGAAGTCCCGTTACCAGAGGTACCGGAACAAGGTCAAACAGGAATGGGAAGGCTATTCGGAAGAGGAACGCCGGACGGCTCTCCGTACCCAGAAGGCAAAAAAACAGGAGTTCCAGGATATCCCCATGGGGGATCCGATGGATCCGGGGTACCGGAGAATCCAGTACGTGCGGTACTTGAACCAGTTCCTGATCGGCGTCATTGGCAGCAAAGCCGATGCGGCGGCGCTGGCAGGAGAGATCCGGCGGTTCTGCCGGGAGACTTACCACCTGGAACTGCCGGAAAGTGCCCTGCGGATCCGGAGTGGAAAAGAAAAAGCCCGGTTCCTGGAGTATGACGTGACCATCTGCCAGGACCCAGCCCTGAAAAGGGCAAAGGGAAAAGGCACTGTACGGGCGTATACCGGGAAGGTCAAATTATACCTGCCAAAAGAGGCCTGGGTGGGGGAACTGAACCGGTTCGGCGTCCTTCGGATCGTAACCAGGCCCGGGGAGCCGGAAGTCTGGAAGCCCATCCAGCACAACCCGAGCATTTTCCTCCCGGTACCGGTCATGGTCCGGAGGTACAATGCATGGATCCGGGGGATCTATGATTACTACCGCCTTGCGGGCAATGTGTCCGTCTTAAACAAGTTCTCCTATGCCATGGAGTACAGCCTGTATAAGACGGTTGCGGCCAAGTACCGGATCACCATGACCCAGGCGAAACAAAAGTATACCAGGGACCGGGTATTCCGGGTGCCGGACCGGGACGGGAAGGACGCCGTGTTTTACAACGGGGGATTCCGGAAACAGGACACCGCCAAACAGGGGAACGTGGACCTGATGCCGGAATCCGGAAGCCCCATACGTGGGGAAGCGTTGCGTGGAATGTAGAAAAGGACCGTGGGGAGCCGTATACATCGAGAGGTGTACGTGCGGTTCCGTGGCGAGGGTCTGGAAACCTGCTGCCGTGAGAAAGCAAGGCGCCGAGTCCTTAGCCTACAACATTGGAGAAGTGCCGCAGTTCCCAAGCAAGCTGTCCACCATGCGGAAGTACAACATTTCCGCCACCGTCATCCTGCAGGACATCAGCCAGATCGAATCCATGTACAAGGATGAGTGGAAGACTATTGTGGGAAATTGCAGCAGCATTGTATTCCTGGGTACCCAGGAACCAAACACCTTAAAGTATTTTTCAGAAATGCTGGGAAAGGGAACCGTGAAGAACAAAAGCCGGGGCGTCAGCAAAGGGAAGTCCAACGGTTCCAACCAGTCCTTCCAGAACACCGGAAGGGAACTCATGTTCCCGGACGAACTGGCAAGGATGCCGTCCAGTGAGTGCATCGTGTTCACCCAGAACATGAGGCCGGTGCGGGATGACAAGTACAAGTACGAACGTCACCCGAGGTACCACCTGACTGCCGATGCGGACAACACCCTGGGATTCCAGTACAACACCATGCCGGCCTATGACAACAACCATCGGTGCAATATCAGCAGTCTCCTGAAAGCCAAAGCGGAAGCCGCAAGGGCCAGGGAGGAGCAGATGGTGACGGATGGCCGGACACTGGACAAGAAGGCAAGGACGCCGCTGGCGACGGAAGAGGCACTGGACCGGCTGGAATTCCCGTCCGAGGAGGCCACCTACCTTGCCTATACGGAGGACCTGCAGCGGCAGTGGCTGGAGGACAAGCATGACCTGGCACAGGCACGGGCAGAGCACCTGCCGGTGAAGCGGCTGCTCCGGATCTTAAAGCAGAGCCTCCCGGTGATACCGGAGAAGACCCTGCTGGGGATCACTGACCTGCACCTGCCGGACCACAAGGTGGCGGTGGCAGTGTCCGACCCGGACCTGATAGACTGCATGAAAAACCAGTTTGCAGAAGGGGTGGAGCTGCGGGACGGGTTTGTCGTTGCGTGGGTCAATAAAAATCTGCTGGACGATTATCTGAAAGCGGCAGAGAAGGCTTTCCAAAAACGGAAGGCATCGTAACAATCATAACCAAAAGGGAAATCTTCCATATTGAGGGGGCAGCATACGATTGCTGCCCTTTTTAACAACTACCAGAAAAGGAGGCAGCCTTTTGAAAAAGAAACAGCAGAAACAGCAAGATTTTGAACAGCATATCCGGGACCTGTTGCAATCCACGGGGGCAGACCAGAAGCCGGCTCAGGGCAGGGTCTCCCAGAACCTCCGGGATGCCCAGCGGGAATATGAGGAAACCGTGGCGGCAAAGCGTGGGATCGGAAAAGAAGCGAAAGCCGCACCCGCCTGGAAGCAGGAAGCGGCAGAGAAACCGGCAGAACCGGCTCAGAGGGCCCCAGACTGGGAACCATCCCGGATGGGTCGGGAGTCCCGCCATAGCAGTCCGGAACCATCCCATTTCGGGCAACGGCATATGGAACCAGGGAAAAGAAACAAAGAGCCAGAGAGCCCGGATACCGGATTCCGGAATTCCAGAAGCGCCCGGAGAGAAGAACCGTGGGAGCCGTCCACGCAGCAGGCGCAGCCGGAGGAATGGGGGAATCCGTTTACCGCAAAAAACTTCGCTTTCGGAGGGGAACCGGACCGGACCGGGGAATCCCCTGCAGCAGAAGATTCTTACGGGGCGGGAACCGCTCCGGGAAGAAGGCAGACGTCCGGCACGTCCGACTCCCCGGTGTATGATTACACCAGCCGGCAGACCATCCAGGACGCCCAGAGAGACTACGAACGGGACGTGGCGGCAAAACGGGGATACCAGGCAGGCTGGACCCGGTCAGAAGTTCCGGGACGGATGGAGTCCCCTGCACAGCAAGCAGAACCCGCCAACTATGAAGCCGGAGCCGCAGGAGAAGGACGCCACACTTCTCTGAACGGGCCTTCCAGCCCGGGAGCTGGGGAACACTGGGACAGTGACTCCCAACCACCGGTCAGGCAGACTGCGTTCGACACCAGAACCATCCGGCAGCCGGACCATCCGGGAGCTGGAAGGGAGCCGTCTGTACCAGCCATGGGAGAAATCCCGCATCCCGGCACGGAGGCCTTTGACGGGGCAGCCCGTTCTCCGCTTCTGCAGGCCCAGCGGGAATATGAACAGCGGGTAGCAGAACAGCGAGGCAGGAACCGGGAGCCGGGTACCACGTTCCCGGATCAGGAAAGGATTCCGGAACACACGCCGGAGGAAGGGGAGAACTTTTACATCAGCCGGATCAACGGAGGGCGGGGCGTGGATCCCGCAAAGATTAGGCGTACCGGGATTGATTTATCGGAACTCTATGAGCAGAGCGCCCGGGGCGGGGAAGCAAAGTCGGACTTTACCCGGATAACAGGAGGGGCTTCTGAGGAAGACTTAAAGCAGCTACTGTCCAGCCGGAATTTTCAACATACCACGGGGAAACGGTACCGGATTGCCGGATACGTCCGGCAGACCATCGGAACCGCAGGGACATATCTGTACGAGAACTCCACGGCAGGAACGGATCCTGCCCAGGGCATCCGCCTGACTTCGGAACTGTCCACTGCTGCAGTGGGAATGATTTCCGACCGTGCCAAAGCCTCCATGGTCACTGCCATGCGCAAGGAACTGGGATTCCGGCTGAACAGGAAGGCAAATGAGGGCAGCGTATTTGGAAAGAACCGGGTGTACATTGCCAATCCGGAACTGGGAATCAACAAACAGGAGCTGGAAGAGCTGGAACATGAGCTGGATTCCATGTTGGCAAAATCCGGCATGAAACGGCTGAAAGGAAATTATGTCCAGCAGCAGTCCACCATCAACCGGTTCCTGAAAAAGAACAAGGAAAAGCTGACTGCAACCGAAGCAGCAGCCCTGCGGATGCGGAAGGACATTGCAAAGGTAAAAACCCTGGAAGGGTCCCTGAAGCAGGGCAGGAGAAAGAGGTTCCGGCATCTGAAGATGAAAGTGAAGCGCTACATGCAGCAGTCGGATGCGGGTTTCGGTGCCGTGTTTTTGACGACACTCTTACGCAGGAGCGTACAGGTGCTGAGAATGGGAATGCGACTTGGCATGAAGACCCTCCGGATGGCCGCCCTGTCCGGGAAGCTGGTCATGCGGGGAGCGGCCCAGGCGGCGGCACGGCTTGCCAAGACCCAGCTGGCACAGAAACTGGCACAGACCAAGGCCGGGGAGGCAGCCCAGGCGCTTGCCCAGGGCGCAAAGCGTGGGGCAGAGAAGGCGGCAAAGCACCGGGCCAGCTTAAAGGAACGGTACCACCGCTCCCGGCTCGGGAAGATCATGGACGCCTTCCAGCGGCGGCATGAACGCTTCCGGCAGTTTACCAAAGACCCGTTTTCCTTAAAGAAACGTCGGCGGGAGCTGCTTCTGTCACTGAAAAAGTCCAAAGCCGCAAAGCCGGTCATGGCAGTGGCGAAACCCATCCAGGTGGTCAAGAGTGCGCTGGGGTACCTGCTGTCGGGGCTGATGGCAGCGGCCTCCGCCCTGATGACGGTCCTTTTGATTGCCTGCGCCCTGTTCCTGGTCATTGCCATCCTGGTCTGCGTCATTGCGGGGATTGTCACTGCCCTGATCGGTGCCTTTGATTTCTCCGCCAATGAGGATGAAATCATTGAGGCGTCCTTTGCAGCCATCAAGGAGTGTTACGATGCCCAGAACCAGCAGATCGCAGACATGAACGACGGGCGGTACCGGAGCTTCACCATCCAGTATGAAACGGTGAAGGACTTCGATTTGTACAACCAGGAAGACCATAAGCCGGAAAGCCCGTTCGTGGAGACCACCAACTCGGCGGAACTCCTATGCATGGCAACGGTCTACTTTGACTTCGACCTGGAAGAGGCCGGGAAGGACAAGGTGGTGGACTACGTGAAAAAGCTGTATAACGGCTCCCACCTGTTAAGCGTGGTGGAGACGCCACACACCTATACGGACGAAGAGGGGAATGAGTACACCGTGGTGGATGCCAACGCCACCCTGACGACCTACTATTTCAATGACCTCTTTGAATGTTCCCTGACCAGTTCCTCCGGCGGCGTCCTTGCGGGGACGGAAGTTGCGGAACAGGTATGGAACTATTTCCGTTCCCTGGGCTTTTCGGAACAGGCTACGGCGGGCATCATGGGGAATATGTACCAGGAGTCCGGTATGGACCCGACCAGGATCCAGAACGGCGGCGGCCCGGCAGCCGGGATCTGCCAGTGGGAGAATTATTCCACCCGGTCCGGACGCTGGGGACGGCTGAACAGCAGGGCACAGGCCGAAGGCAAGTCCTGGACAGACCTGAAAGTCCAGCTGGATTTCCTGATGTGGGAACTGCAGGGCGGGGATACCACCTGCCGGAGCATCATGAACAACCGTTACGGCGGCCTGGAAAACTTCAAGCGGACCACCGATGTTGCCTGGGCAGTGGAAGCCTTCGAGCGTTCCTTTGAACGTGCCGGGAAACCGAATATGTCCCGGAGGATCACCCAGGCCAACGCCTACTACAATATGTACCATGGCCGGGAAATCCAAACCGAAACAGCAGAAGACAGTGCAGAATAAGGGGAATCCCCTGGAAGGGAACCTTCCGGGGGATTTTTCCTACCTGATAAACGGATCCGAAAGGGTCCGTTTTCGTATGCAACTTTTTCCGAATTAGCCCAATAATGTAAGCTGATAACAGAACTTCCATATTCTGAAAGAATGTTCGAGTTTACCGCAGGGTCTGCCTGCGGGGAAAGGAAAGGAGGAGACAGGATGCGCCGTGTTTGCGTGTCCTGCATCAATTTGTGAATACGAAAAAATACCGAACCAGACATGAATTCCATGAACGGATCCAGCCCAAGGGGAACCACTACATCATCGGGCTGGACGCCGGCTATTCCAGCATGAAGGTGTTCCACGAAACCGGGTATTTCTGTATCCCAAGCTTTGTCAAACGGATCACCGAAAACCAGCTGACCATCCAAAGTCCGGAAGATTTGCTGTACCGGGACGGGAATGGGGAGTTGTACCTCATTGGGAAAACCGCCCAGAACCTGGTCAGTTCCACGGACACCAACGACACGGAGAGTGAGTTGTTCTCCAGGAAACGCTACAGCAGCCATGCCTTCCAGATCTTGTGCAATGCCTCCCTGGCGCTTGCCATGCAAAAGAAAAAGGACAACCGTTCCCCGGTAGTCCAGACAGGATTGCCGCCTGCCTACCTGGAAGCGGATTCCCAGGCCATGCGGAAAGCCTTATGCGGCACCCGGGAGTTTGAATTGAAAGTGGGCCTGGAGCCATGGAAGCTGTGCAGGCTGGACTTCCGGCCGGACCAGATCTACCTCATGCCCCAGCCGGCAGGATCCTTGTATTCGGCCCTGATCCGCAGCAACGGGGAGTATGCCCCGGATGCCAGGGACCTTCTGTACAGCAATTCCCTGGTGCTGGACATCGGCTTTGGCACCTTTGACTTTTATGGGTTAAAAAGCCGTGCCATCGTATGCCGGGAGAGCATTGACGACATCGGGATGCGGGAGGTGTTAAAGGAGACCTCCGGCAGGATCTTAGACGACCTGCAGGAAGACATCCGGGTACCGGCACTGCAGAAATGCCTGGAGCGTGGCACCGTGGAGTATGTCAACGAGGAACAGATGGAAGCCGGGGAAAAGGACCTCTCCCCGTACCTGGAACAGGCAAGCGGGGACGTGTTCAAAAAGGCCATGGAAAAGGCACGGAACGTCACCAATTCCTTCCGGGAATACAAGTACCTGATTGTGGGCGGGGGAACCGGGGAAGCCTGGTATGCGAAGATCTGCGACTACTTGAAAGGGATGAAGACCCTGCAGATCCTCCCGAGCAACCGGAACGACCCGACCCTGCCGTTCCTGTATTCCAATGTGCGGGGGTACTACCTGTACCGCTACAGCATGGACAAAAACAATAAGAGGTGATTGGAATGCCAAGATATCAAATCCGGCTGTACAAGCCCCATGACCTGGACCTGATGGAACTGGTGGCCCGCCACCGGTTCTGCCTGCAGAAGGCGGCGTACTGCTGTCTGGCGGCGTTCGTGGAAGGGAAGCATTTCGTGATCCGGATCCCAGAACTCCGTGAGGAACCCCTGCCGGCGAAAAAGGTCTATGCCCGTACCCTGCGGCTGTCAGGAGAGAAAGAGAAAGACCGGGAGATCATCCGGCTTTTAAACCATATCACGCCGGGGTACCGGAACAACTTTATCAAAAACCTGCTTCGGCTGTACCTGATGTATCCGGCAACCGGGCAGTTTTTCCGTGACCCGAAAGACCTTGCCGCCTTTGCAGAACGGTACCAGTGCCTCCGGAAAGGGAAGCCCCTGGCAGACGCCGCATCCTTTACAGAACGGGAACCGGCACGGAACCGGAAGCCGAAGCCTGTGGCAACGGAACCGGAGGCGGCAAACGGGAAGGGGTCGGACACACCGGCACCGGAAACCCGCAAGGCACCGGACAGGACAGGGGAGAAACGAGGTGCCCCGGCAGCGTCCGCACCCGGAGAGGGAATGAAACAGCAGGAGGCGGCAGGGACGCCTGTGGATGCCCGGTTCATATCCCCGGACGTGCCGCTTCCGGGGACAGAGGAAGAAGACCTGACGGACCTCTTCTCCGCCTTAATTTAACAGTTTACGAAAGGAGCAGAAAATACTATGGAACCAACCAAGATTGCACTGAAACCCAAAGAGGAGCAGGAGCTGGAAGACAAGTTAAAGGACCTGCTGGAGTTTGCCCAGATCCACCATCTGCCGTGTTTCTTTTCCGTCGTGACAGGGAACACGGAAAAAGGGACCAAGTACCGGAATCTGGTGTACAGTGCCCAGACCAACCGGATCCAGCTGGCAGATGACCGGATCCGGAAGCACCTGCTAATCGCTTCCGGTTTTGAGGCAGTGCCGCCACGGGAATCCCTGGATCTGGACATGGCAGACCTGCTGAACCGGGCAGGGGGAGGGGACGAACATGGCAGCCTTTGATAACCGGGTGTTCCTGGCGTCCCTTGCCGACATCCGGGAATGGGGAAGCCGGAGCGCCACGGTACTGAACACCCTGGAAAAGACCGATATCATCTTCCTCCTGGACGGCGGGGAGGAGCCAAGCACTGCCCAGAAGAACCTCCTTCAGAACATGAAGAAGAAGGCGCAGGTCAAGGTCATGGAGCTTTCCGGGGAGGAGCCGCTGGAAGCGGGTCTCCGGATCCTCCGGGACTACCTGGACAAGGAGGAGGCCAAAAAGAAGGTGTACCTGATCGGGAGCACCATGGAAGGGCTGCGGGAACGGGAAGGGGAACTGGCGGCGGCCTGTGAGTCCCTGACCTTCCACAAGAACTTCCAGGTCAAGCAGATCCGGAAAGAAAAGGAGCCGGAGGAAGACCTGCAGTATAACCTGATGGACATGATCGGCCTGGCAACGGAAGGCCACAAGATGCCGGAGGGGGACAAGGGGAAGCTGCCTGGGAAGCCACGCAGTGGGGAAAAGAAACCGGGGAAGCCGTCGGGGAAAGGCCCTGCCCCGGCACGCCAGCAGATGACCGAGGCTTCCGGGAAGGACGTGGAGCAGCAGATCTTCAATACCAGGGGGCAGAAGCAGGAGTACCAGGAGTTCCATAACCAGCTGGACGACGCCAAAGCCCTCCTGATGCTGGAACTGCAGAACCGCCTCCACGAACACATCAAAAAGGAACTGTTCGGGATGCAGGAGACGGTGGTGCTGAGTATGCAGCAGCTGTTGGGGTTCACGGTACTGATCCTGCGGTCCTCCAACGCCGAGGAGTTCAACCTGTCCTGGTCGGTCACGGAACGGAACCCGGAAATGGAACTCAAAGAGTCCGTCTTCCAAAAAATCAAACAGGAAGCCGCCTACTATGAAAAAGTCAGCGTGCTCCTGTACGAGGAGGACCTATGGTAGCGGCATTGGACCAGGCCGGGGAGTCCTGCCTTGGCCTGTTATCCCACATCACGGACCGCATGGGGCTGCAGATTGCCGTCCTGACGGCGGTGTTTGCCCTCCTTGTTTCCCTGACCCTCTACCGGATCCCACGGTACCCGAAAGCTGCCCTGGGGCCGGTGTCCATGGCCTTTGCCCTGTGGGTCCAGTACGTCATTGAACGGATGCCCATGGTCCATGAACGGATGCACCTGGCCCTTGCCACCACCGCCGGGATCATCCAGGCATCGGAGGACTACCTTGCCTCCTTTGTCTCCCGGTCGGGGATCGGGGCGGCAGCCGCCGGGGACAGCGGGAACATAGCATCTTTCCTTTATTACCTGACATCGGCAGAGCGGGATGCCTGGAAGTGCAGCCCCCAGGACCTGTACACCCACCTGTTCCGTACCATGGACCAGATCCGGGGCATGGGCATCTTCCCGGACGTCCACAAATCCCTGTGGGGAACCTGGGGCCTGGTGCTGCCCGTCCTTCTGGTGCTGGTGGCGGTGCTTGCCGCAACGGAACAGCAAAACGGCACCTGGCAGAAGGGCAGGCTTCTGTGGCTCCTCCCCCAGGTACTCTTCATCGGCTATGCGGCATACCAGTCCATGGGGATGTTCCTGTGCGTGGCACTCCTGTGGGTCTTGGAGACCCTGTTCCTTGCCCTCCGGCAGGATGAGACGAAAAAACGGAATCAGGTTCCGTTTTCTCAAAAACGAGAAAATAAAGATTGATGTAAGGCAAATAAAAGAAAAATGGCAGAATTGTAAGAAATTAATTTCATAGATGGCGCTGGCGTCAAAAAACGGAACCGGCAGGGGCGCACGTCCCGGCACCGGAAATTCGTTCCCCCTTTCGATCTTCCATATTAGGGGCATCTTAGAAGAAAGGGGTATCACACAATGAATCTTACAATGAGCAAACCGAACATCGGGAAACGGCAGTTACTCATGACGGCCGTCCTTCTGGGGCTGCTGACAGCAATGGTGACAATCTGCCCGGCGTTTGCTGCAGATGCACCATCGGAGCTGACAAGCATTCTCGGCACACTGCTTGAGTACATCGGCATCATTTTCCGTGCCATCGGAATCCTGCTTGCCATCTATGCCTTTGGGCAGATGATCCTGGCATTCAAGGATGAAAACCCGGACGCCAAGTCAAAATCTGCATCCATCCTGGTAGTCGGGATCCTGCTGATCGCAATGCCTACCATTATCGAAGCGTTGGATCTGCTTGAATATTTGAGTTAATTTTGTTCAAAACCGGAGGAAGAAATCCCGCATTTCTTCCTTCTTTTTCAGAAAGGGGGATTTTGTTGGATCATTTAATCTACAATGCCTTGTCAGTGATCTTTGACAACACCCTGGCTCAGAACGTGGCGGATTTCATGAGCTATATCGTCAACGGCCTTGCGGCGGTCATGACCATTTCCGAGATCCGGGACATGGTAACCATCTTCTCGGCGGCGGCAGGGACCCTGATTGTGATTTACTACTTTATGGACATGGCAGGGCAGGCATCCCGGGACATGATTACCCTGGAGCGCCTGATCCTTTCCTTTGTCAAGCTGATGATCGGGATCATGATCCTGATCTACCTGCCGGAAATCCTGTCCGCCCTGTTTACCATCGTCCACCTGATCTATGAGGGAATCAGCGGCCAGGACCTAAGCGATGTGAACTTAGGAGTTAAGTTCTGGGGACAGAACACTTTCCCGTCCTGGGAGACGGTCAAGGACGAAAAGATTGTCGGGAACGGCATCAAAGCCATCACCGGGAACCTGGGTGCCATGATTATCTGTATGCTGACTTATCTGACCGGATGGGCAGCCCGGATCGCAGCCTATTTCCTTGCGGTATCCAATGCCGTCATGCTGGTGACCCGTGCGATTTTCAGCCCCATTGCGGTGGCGCAGTGCTTTGAGGACCAGTCCCGCAGCAATGCCGTGCGGTACTTGAAGAAGTTCGCAGCGGACGGCCTGTCCCTGGCAGTCATTGCGGGCATCCTGTATGCCGCATCCCGGCTGCAGGCGACCGTGACCACCACCGTGCTCCATGCAAGCGGGATCACTGCAGTGTCATCGGATAATGCCATGGAGATCGTATCCAACTACGGACTTGTTGCGGCCATCCTGGTCATCAACCTGGGAGCCATCGGTGCCATCATGAAAGCCAACCAGCTGGCAAGCGATGTCGTTGGGGCACATTAAATCAGGGAAGGAGATTTGCGATGATTGAAGTAAAAGTACCAAAGGACATACTGAAATACAAGACCCGCCTGGTAGGGCCGTTCACCAGCCGCCAGATCCTCTGCCTGGGAATTGCGCTGGCGTTCGACGTCCTGTTTTACAAGCTGGCCTACCAGCCCCTGGGGATGCCGGTGGAATTTCTGTTCTACGTGATCCTGTTCCTGGACATCCCCATCATGGCCTTCGGCTACTGCACGCCGATGGACCTGCCGCTGGAAAAGTATTTGAAGATCCTGGTCCAGACCAAGTTCCTGGCACCGTCCAGGAGGAAAAACGTCCGCCGGTTCCTGAAAGCAGAGCCGGGGGACGGTAAGAAACCAAAGAAGTCAAAAACCTACAAGGCATTCAAGTAAAGGGTTCCGCCCCGTGGGCGGGACCCCTCTTTTTGCCTGTTTCCCCAAGGGCGTGGGAAATCTTCCATATTGAGGGAAACGGATTCAGAAAGGAAGGAGCAAACATTCATGTCAAAGAAGAAGAAGAAACCGATTGCGAATACTGCCACGGAATCCATCCCATATGAGGCAGTCTACGATAACGGGATCATTGAGACGGAACCGGGAGTCTATTCCCGCAGTTACCGGATCCCCAACGTCAACTTCAAGACCGCCGGGAATAAGACCCAGTGGATGCTGGCACAGCAGTATGCTGATTTTTTAGGAGCCATGGGTTCCGATGTGCTGACAGAGATTTCGTTGATTAATAAAACCGTGGATATTATGAAATTCCAGGAAGACGTGCTTTTGGAAGTGAAGCCGGATTCCTTAAACGAGTACCGTGAGGAGTACAACGAAATGCTCCTGGAGAAGATGACAGGGGCAAAGAACAACCTGGAGACGGAAATGCTGCTGACCCTTTCCTTACGTGCAAACGGCATTGACGCTGCCATGGAACGGTTTGTGCCGCTGGACGCCCAGATCTCGGAGGGGATGTACAACATGACCAAGCATGACTGCCCGCCCCTGTCCTTAGAGGAGCGGCTGGAAATCCTGAACTCCTTATACAACCAGGATTCCGCCCTGCCGTTGTACCGGAAAGGGCAGATCGAAGGGCATGAGGCGGAGGCCTTCTCCATTGAAAACTGTGCGAAACAGGGCATTACGTCCAAGGACGTGATTGCGCCGGCCTGCATGAAGTTCACGGACCAGTACGCCGTCATCGGGGACAGCTATGCCAAAAGCTATTACATCGCCAACTACCCGAACTGGATCAAGGGCACCCTGCTGACGGACTTTGCGAAGCTGTCCACCAACATGATCGTCAGCGTGTACTTCCAGGTCATCCCACAGGACGATGCCATCAAGATGGTGAAACGCCAGAGGGTGAATATCTCCGCCAGCATTGTAGACACCCAGAAGTCTGCAGCACGAAGCGGCATTGACGCCTCCCTCATTTCCCCGGAACTCTCCGAGGCCCAGGGGGAAGCCAATGACCTGATGTCGGAGATCACCAAGGACAACAGCCACCTGTTCAGCGTGTGCATGGTCATCACCCTGTTTGCGCCGGACCTGGATTCCCTGAAAAATCAGGAGACCCAGTTGAAATCCATTGCGGCAAACAGCCTGGTAACCTTAAAATCCTTAAGCATGATGATGGAGGCGGGCTTCAATACAACCCTGCCCCTGGCGAACAAACAGGTGGAGATCAACCGGGTCATGACCACCAACAGCGTGTCTGCCATCATCCCGTTTGCCGTGCAGGAGATCCGGCAGAAGAACGGCCTGTACTACGGACTCAATGCGTCCAGCAGGAACATGATCCTGTACAACCGCACCAGCAACTTAAACCCGAATGCCTGCATCCTGGGTATGCCGGGTGCCGGGAAGAGTTTTGCGGCCAAGAGGGAAATGGTCAATGTGCTGCTGGGCGGGGACATCCATACGGACCAGATCTACTGCATCGACCCAGAGAACGAGTACAGCCGCCTTGCGGAGACCCTGGGCGGGTCCGTGGTGCAGGTGGCAAAGGGTTCGGGCGTGTACATCAACCCGTTTGACCTGAACATCGAAAACAAGGACAAGAACGGGGATGCGGTAAAGGTCAAGACGGACTTCATTGAAACCATCTGTGAGATTGCCATTGGCGGAAGGTACGGCCTCTCCCCTATGGAGATTTCCATTATCGACCGCTGTGTGATGAACATTTACGAGCCGTACCTGGCACACCTGCAGGAGACAGGGAAGAGCATTGATATGGAAACGGCACCGACCATGCTGGATTTCTACAACGAGCTGCTCCGTCAGCCACAGATGGAAGCCCAGAACCTGGCACTGTCCATGGAACGGTACGTGCGCACCCAGGACATTTTCTCCCACCACACCAACGTCAACATCAACAACCGGTTCGTGGTGTTCAACGTCAAGGATATCGGTTCCGGCTTAAAGGAACTGGGGCTGCAGATCTGCCTGGACCATATCTGGAACCAGATGATTTTAAATGCGTCGGAAGGGAAGCGTACCTGGATCTACATTGACGAGTTCCACAACCTGATGCAGACCCCGACGTCTGCGGCGTACATTGCCCAGATTTGGAAACGTGCTAGGAAATGGAACGGCATCCCGACTGCCATTACCCAGAATATTGAGGATATGCTGAAATCGGAAGATGCCAGGGCCATCATCAACAACTCCGCCTTCCTGATCCTTTTAGGGCAGGCACCAATCAACAAGGAGCAGCTGTCCACCATGCTGAATATCTCGAAGGAGGAGCAGAAATACATCAGCTCCGCAAAACCGGGCATGGGCCTGATCCGGATCGGGGAGGACATCATCCCGATGGACGACTCCTTCCCGAAGAAGACGAAGCTGTACCAGATCATGACCACGAAACCGGAAGAAACATACTAGGAGGCGGGGAGAAATGAACGACAATACACTGACACTGACTGTAGAAGATATCCTGGAGACGGCAAAGGGCACGGACCCGGACGGATCCCCACGCAGTGCGGCAAGCCTGTCCGTGGACCTGGTAGACGGATCCCATGCGGACTGCCTCCGGGAAGAGGTCCTGGAACAGGCGGTATTTGGCCTTTCCATATCCGGAGGGGCTGCCGTCATCACGGCGGACTTCCCGGCGCTTAGCCGGGGAGCCTATACCCGGTGCCTGGAACTGTGCCGGGACTACCTGGGGCAGTTGAAGGACCCGGCCCATGACCGGGAAGTCCTGTCCCTGATTCTGGTGCCGTTCCTTTTGGAGGGGCAGGTGGTCCTGCACTTTACCCAGCTGGTGTTCTGCGACGGGTATGAGAAGGAGGGCGCCCTGCGCCTGATCCTTGCCTTCGACAACCAGGCCTGCGGCATCCTGGAAACGGACCAGATCGACTATGAGGCCATCCACCGGGAGATTGACCTGGAACTGAGGCGGTACGAGGAAGAGATTGACGCCGACATCGAGCAGGCACTGGAAGAGGAGAAGGAAGCGAAGCGCCAGGAGAACCAGATTGACCGTGACATGAAGAAACGGCTCCGGCATCCGTTGGCACAGCAGGAACAGGAACGGGACCCGGCGAAACAGCGGGAGAGCGAGGAACACCCGAACGTCCGGTTCACCGATGACAGGGAAGAAACGAAGGAGGAAGCACATGAGGAAGAATAGACGAATCTGGAAGTGCCTTCCGGTACTGGCGGCGGCCTTCTACATACAGGTACCGGTGCTGGCGGCGGACGGTACCCTGACGGTCCAGCTGAACTATGAGGACAGCCTGGAATTAAAGAAAGGGGACTACTTTACCGTCACCTGCCAGGACAGTGCCGGGGGAAGCCGGGAGCTGGAGATTGACTGTGACCAGGTGCCGGATTCCGGCCTGGAGCTTTCCGTCCCGGAAGGGGACTACCAGGTCACGGACATTACCTATTCCGGCGGCAACGGGGACGTGGAACAGATGGGCTACGGCGTGACAAGCCAGTTCTCGGTTGCCCCGGGGGACACATATCAGGAAATCCGGATTTCCATCGGGAAACAGGAGACAGAGAAACTGGACATGATGTATGAGTCCGTCATGATGAAGCAGGACGGTGCCCTCACCGGGGAACTTGCCGAATGGCAGGAAACGGGATCAGACTCCGGGGAGACGGAAGAAGACCCGGTTTCGGAACTTCCGGAAGAGACCGGGACGGCAGAGGAGCCGGAAGGGGACGTTGTAGACCCGGGGGAGACGGAAACCGAACGGGAAACACCGTCTGAAACCGAAACCCAGACACCCAAACAGCAGGAGACCAACAACCTGTTAAAGGCCGTGCCGCTGCTAATCATGACGGCTGCAGGCCTCGGTGTGATCTTCGTCCTCCACAAACGGGGCAAGTTTTAAGAAAGAAAGAAAACAGGAACCAGAACGGGAGATCCCCGCAATGGTTCCTGTTTTTCTGTTATAGAGGTAAAAAGTCTGGCAGGACATCCTCATAGACATGGGAGTCTGCGGCCACTGCAATGCCCATCAGGGCCACCATCCGTCCCATCTTGTCTTTCAGCCTCGGTGGGGTAAGCAGGGAAAGATCCCAACGGGCAGTCTGTCTGATGGAGTTCCCAATGCACATCCAGCTCAGTCCGGTCACCGCAAGACTCTGGGGCAGCACCAGCTGGCGGGGAACCTCCGCAACCAGGTGGGAGATGAGGGTGTCCTCCTCCACGGTGAGTGTCCAGGTCAGTAACGCCTCCCCGCAGGTCAGCTGCCGGTAAAAGGTATTGTCTGACGGACAGTCCCATCCCTGTAACGACGATTTCAGATAGTTCACAACTGTTTCCTTCATAAGCGACCTCCGATTTAAAAAACCGTCTCCCTGTTACAGGAACCATTATACCAAAGACGGTTCCTTTTTGCCACTTGCCTACGAATTTGCATACATAATGGGAAACCGGGAAAGATCCTGCCCCGGGAATCCCATATTCCGGAAAAGAAAAAAAGGAAGGTGAGACATTTGGAAGAACATTTTGACCGGGAAACCGGGATCTACAATGGGACATACGATGACCCGTCCAGAGAGGACGGCTGGGAAGAGGACCTGGAGGACTGGGAGGATGACCGCCCCTACGATGTGTCGGACATGATGGCTGAGGCCATTGAAGCGGCCAAGCGTGCGGCGGGCATTGACCGGCGGGAGGACTATGACAGCTCCTATGAGCATATCGTGGACCATGTAGGATACCACGGCATTGTGGGCGTGGTACGGGGTGCCGTGGTGACCCTGGCAGCCATTGCGGCGGAGATCGCCCGGGTGGTGATTAAGACCCTGACGGGGCAGCGGGAGCAGTTCCGGTTCGGGGAAGCGGTGCGGCAGGCACAGGATGCCCAGCAGCTACGATCCGAACAGAAGAGACAAAACCGGGAGGAGCGCAAAGACCGGGCAGAGAGGCAGGAAGCTCCGGAGCGTGCAGGCACCCAGAAGGAGCGGATGTACCAGGCAGGGCAGGAGCAGCCCACGCAGGCAGCGGAGATTGTCCGGAAGTCCGACCAGGAGATTGCAGACGTGTTAAAGGACCCGGGGAAGACCGACAGCTTGGTATCTGCCTGCCTCGGCCACCCGGACCTGGAACAGGCCTTCCGGGACCTGGGGGTGGTGCCGGTGCAGGAGGAGGAATCTGACCGGGTGTTCCTGTTCAGCACCCGGGTACCCATGGACAAGGAACACCTGGCCTGTATCTCCAAGGAAGAGTGCCTGACGGGGAACGCCAATGCCCTGGCAGCCGCCCTCTGCCATTATACGGAAAAGACGCCGGAGAGCCGCATGGAAAGCGTGGTACAGGCAGCCGTCACCACGGCGAAGATGCGGTCCATAGTACAGCCGGAGCTTCTGGAAGCCATCCAGAAGGGCGGGGAGGGCACTGTGATCCTGTCCAGTGCGGTGTTTGATACGCCGGACCATGCAAGGGCGTTCCTGGCGGTGACGGCAAACGGGCACACGGACCGGGCAGACCTCTATTACAATGACCACCGGATCGGGGAGATCCCGCTGACGGGTGCGGTGCCGGAAGATGTCCTTACCCGGGTGCTGGACACCTATAAGGAAGACCGGGCACGGGAATATACCATCCAGGACCTGTCCTTTGCAAAAGTGGGTCCGGACCAGATCCGGGTGACTGCCGACGGGGAACAGCAGACGTTCCCGGTAGCGGAGGAGCGGCACTTAAAGCCCCTGTCGGAGTTCCTGGAAGCCCACGGGCACCCGGAGGACGCCAGGGCCATGGCGCTGGTCATGGGGGCTGTCGCCAACCCGGAACTGAAGGAATCCCGGGATACGGACGGGTTTGCCATCAACCCGTTCACGGGGGAGAAGAAGGTACCCGGGGACTTCCGGGTGGAGATCACCGGACCGGAAACCCAGCTTATGCGGCTGGGCTTGTCTGCAGGAAACGGCGGGATCCGGGAACGGCGGGAACCGGTCTGTTCCCTCCGTGGCTACGGAAGCCGGATGGACTTAGACCGTGCACTGGATGCGGTCAAGACCGCCATGGAACGGCCGGGGCGTGGCTTGGAATTTGCCGACTACCAGCAGCCGGTACCGGAACGGGAGCCGTATGTGTCCCTCTTTGACCGGCCCATGACCGGGGACGGCACCGCCGCCTTTGAACGGCTGAAGACCCAGGCAGTGCTGGACGGCATGGACGTATCCGGGTTCCGGTTCGTGGAACGGCCCTCCCGGGAGGAACGGCAGGAACCGGAAACCAGGGAAGCGGAGCCAACCCGGGAGCCGGAACGGGAAGCCGTACCGGAAGCCCCAAAAGGGGATCTCGGGCTTTGGGAGGAGGAGCCGCTGTACCAAGGGGAGGAGGACATTGACTACGACGCCCTCATGCGGGTGGGCTATACCGCAGACGGCAGGAACATTGACCTCTCCACCGGCCAGGAGATCTTCCTGGAAGAAGAGGAACCGGAACGGTAGGCAGGGATGATCCCTGCCTCCTTTTTTGTGTCCGGCGGAGGGGTCCGGGATTCTGCCATATTAAGGGAAATACCAAAAGAAAGGAGAAATGGTTTCTAACCAGTAGTGACAACGTATGGCAGTACACAACCAAGTCCGTGTGGTCGGATATGTCAAAGGGGAAGTCACGGTGCTGGGGGAAGGCGTCCCGGGCGGGGAGCGGGTCCTTGTGTCCCTGCGTACCATGCCGAGGGAAATCGACATCTACCAGGAAGAGAAATTCCAGGACATCATGGTGTTCTATGACGGGAAGGACGAGTCCCTGATGGCAAGGCTGAAACACCTCCATGCCTATGATATCGTGGATATCAAAGGGGTGTTCAACGTCCTGACGTTAAATAAGCATTCCGCCTGCCCGTATTGCGGCAGCACCAATGTAAAGTACCGTGCCTCCAGTACCTTTGTGTACCCGATCCACATGATGAAACTGAACGCCCTCTATACGGCGTATGAGCATGACAATGCCCTGCCGGAACAGCTCCTGGCAAAGCATTACCGGGAAGTCTCCAACCAGGCCATCATCTGCGGCACCGTGGTCAGTGAACCGGACCTGAAGCCTTACGGCAAGTCCGTGTTCTGCAAGTACCAGCTGGGGATCAACCGAAAGTATTACATCGCCAGCCAGGATGATGTGACAGCAGACTATATCTGGGTGTATACCTTCGGGGACCAGGCCGAGGACGATGCCCGGCACCTGATCCCGGGAGCAACCATCCTGATGGACGGGTTTATGAGAAACCGGAAGGTGGAAGTCCCGACGGAGTGTGCCGTGTGCGGACGGGAGTACCTGCGTCCGGACGTGACCACGGAGTTTGTCCCGTATTCCCTGGAATACTTAAAAGGGCACATGACGGACGAAGACCTGGCAAAGCAGGAAGCAGAACGCCGGCAGGAACAGTATTCCTCGGCAAAGAAACAGATCTTTGGATAATTCCAGACCTTCGGATCGTTTCTTTGGGGTTTCTTCCATATTGAAGACGGAAAAACGAAAGAGAACACAGGAGGACAGCAATATCGTTCCCCCTGTGTTTCTTCTTGGAAAGAGGAGGAAACAACTATGATGTTACGTGAAGGGACCAGCCTGGAGGAATTCCTGCAGTGCCTGGAAGAAGAGGACGCCCTGACCAACCGGGATGTACTGGTGAAGTCCGGGCAGAAGGTGACCCTGGAATGTGTCCGGGAACGGGGAGGGTTCGCCGGATGGAAACTGTATTATGACGGGACACAGCTCCCGGAACCAAAGACCGGGAAGAACGGACGCTCCTACCAAAGCTTCATGAAAGCCTTGGAGGAGCTGGACCGGAAAGAGACCCTGTTTGAGACACCGGACTGTGCGGTACTCTGTTACCTCTCCGGGGACCTCAAGAAGGACTGGGAAGGGAATGTGGTATCCCGCTGGGTGAACATCAATCCCTGGGAACCGTACCGCCTGGAAGACGGCGTGCCGGTGTTTGACACCCTGGAACTGCACGTATCCGAAGCGGAGTTCCGGATCCTGACGGAAACGGGGCTTGCCCTGTACTGTGAGACCACGGAGGTCCTGTACCCGGTGACGGAGGCCGCCTACCCGAGCATGGGAAGGCTTCTGGACTGTACCATGGCCTTCCAGCAGCTGGACCAGCACCTGCTTGGGACAGCCCTTCTGGTGGCGGAGAAACTGACTTACCGGAACCGGCTGGACGTGATCTGCAGGAAACGCACCGAGCGTGTCCACCCGGTAGTCGGGATTGCCGGCAACCGGTACCGTTCCATGCCCCAGGCAGACTTCTACAGGCAGTGCCTGCAGTACCTGGCACCCCAGCTTGGGGTGTTCCATACCTGCAGCTGGAGCGTGTCTGACTTCCAGAGCAGCCTGGTGCTGTGCTACCCACGCCCCTTTGCCGATTATGACCTGACGGTCCGGGTACAGGCTTCCGATGCCAACCGGATGCCGTACATCCTGACGGTTTCCGCAGAGTTTGCATCCTTTTCGATGCCCCTGCTGGAACAGAAAGCCAACCATGCGGACCCGCAGCTGGAACAGCGGATCCAGTCCCTGTTTGAAGGGGCTGCGGAGGCCATGTCCCGGTTTGAGGAGGGCTATGCCGCCATGGGTCAGGCTTCCGTTTGGTTTACGCCGGGGATGCTGGATGCAGTCTTACGTCCCTTCGGGGCAAGGAGGCGTGCCGGCCTGGAACCGATCCCGGAAGGATGGTATCCGGCAAGGGCGCTTTTCCAGGATATCCTGGACATGGTATCCAGTGTTGCCCTTCCGGCAAAGCAGGATGCCCAGATGAAAGCCGCCGTGATGGAACTGTTCCATCAGTTGGCAAACCAGATGGTACCAATGGAAGAACAAGCAGCAGGAGGACAGTAAGATGTGGAGAAATGCAGAACGTACAAAAAACAGGGTACTGCCGTACTTTCAGGAAGGCACAAGCCTGATCGTGTTTGACACGGAAACTACCGGCCTTGGGCGGGATGCGAAGATCATTGAATTCGGAGGGATCCGCTATGTGATCCGCAACCATGCCCTGGTGCCGACCCATTACCTGAACCGCTATATCAACCCGGAGGAGCCGTTAAGCGACAAGATCGTGGAACTGACGGGCATTACGGACGAAATGGTGGCAGACGCCGGCAACGAATCTACCCTTGCACCGGAGATTTACCGGTTTCTGGAGTCCGCAGACCTGTGGGCAGCCTATAACTGCCAGTTTGACCTCCGGATGCTCCGGCAGATGGAGGAGCGGACCGGCCTTGTCTTCCGGGAACGGGAATGCCTGGACATTCTGGAGATGGCCAGGGACCTGATCCCGAAGGAGGACGTGGAAAACTACAAACTCTCCACGGTAGCCGGGTATCTGTTCCCGGAACAGGACGTACAGTTCCATTCCGCAGCAGAGGACGCCAAAGTGACGGCCCGGTGCCTGTCCCGTTTCCTGTCCGGGTATGCCGGCCTGGAAGAAGGGCCGAAGAAGGCCCAGGCAAGGCTGGAATATGCTTCCTACAGTGAGAACCCACGGCAGAAAAGCCAGAAGCGCATTAAACTGAAACTGAGCCGGGGTGAATACGGGGACATCTTCTGGGACGTGGTGAACCACGGATGGGGCTGTAAGGCCACCAGAAAGGCCAGGGAACTGTTTTCCGGCCTGGACATGAAAAACATCGAACAGCAGTGTTTAAACCGTTATGGGTGGAAATACAGGGCTTCCGACATGGATTCCCTGGCTTCCGCTTGGGGGAAAGCAAAGAGAGCTTCCAGTTAAGGAGGCTCTTTTTGTGTGCGAAAAACAGGAACGTAGGCAAATTCACGGGGAATTTCTGTTTCTGCTACCATGGGGGAAAAGACTCATAAGAAAGGACTTATGTTTTATGGAACAGAAAGAAAAGGAACGAAGACGCCCATCCGGGAAGGGGCGGTGCCTGTTCTGCGGAAGGAGCCAGGAAGGGTGCCTGGAGATCAACACCCGGGACGGAAAGACCCTGAACCTCTGCGGGGAATGCCTGGAGGTACTGTACGGGTATTACCGGCAGGAACACCAACGGCAGCCGGTGGAGGCCATCCCGACACCAAGGCAGATCCGGGAGGAACTGGACCGCCGGGTCATCGGGCAAGAGGAAGCGAAAAAGATCCTGAGTGTGGCGGCCTACAACCATTTCAAACGAGGGAAGCTGGGACGTGGCATCCAGAAGAACAACATCCTCCTGGCAGGGCCGTCCGGGAGCGGGAAGACCCTCCTTGCCAAGGCACTGGCGGACTGCTTAAATGTCCCGTTCGTCATTGCGGACGCTACCTCGTTCACGGAGGCGGGGTACATCGGGGCAGACGTGGAATCCTGCATTGAAGCGCTGTTGAAGAAAGCCGGAGGGGATGTCCGGGCGGCCGAGCACGGGATTGTCTACCTGGACGAGATCGACAAGATCGCAAAGAAAGGCGGTGCGCCGGGAAACGGTCGGGATATCAGCGGGGAAGGGGTCCAGAATGCCCTGCTGAAGCTGATGGAGGGCACTACGGTGCAGGTACGGTCCGGCCCGGCACGGATGCTGGCACAGGAGCGGAAAACTGCCGTGAAAACGGACCAGATCCTGTTTATCTGCGGCGGGGCGTTTGCCGGCATGGATGAACCAGAGGAAAAGCCGGCTGGATTTCTGGCAACCCGGGAGCCCCGAAAGCCGAAACAGCACCGGGCGGAGGATTTCATCCGTTACGGCATGACGCCGGAACTGATGGGACGGCTCCCGGTCATTGCTTCCTTATCTGAACTGACAAGCCGGGACCTGGTGCGGGTGCTGACAGAGCCGGAAGGCTGCCTGATCGGACACTACCAGGATCTGCTGAAACTGGACGGGGTGGCGCTTACCTTTACCGATGAGGCTCTGGAAGGGATTGCCAGAAAAGCCTCCGAGAACGGCACTGGTGCCAGGGGACTGCAGACAGTCATGGAAGACCTGATGCTGGATATCATGTACCAGGCACCCGAGGAGGAAGCGCCCTGCGTCTACCGGATCACAGAGTCGTCCATCCGGACCCATCTTCCGGAAATCACGCTTCTGGAAGAGCTGCAGGAACAGATGGCGGAGGGTTAATCTTTCGCATTTCAAAAAAAATTTTTAAGAATTTCCGTCAACGGGCGGAGCAATCTACCATATTGAAAATGACAGCCAGGATCTGCTTCCAGGCAGGGAAGCAGCTGGCAAAAACGGCGGCTGGTTCCTGTTCCCAGGCAGGGGAACGGATGACTGCCCATATGTCAGTCCGGCCTCCTCGAAGGCAGGAGGAGACAGACTGAAGCATCCGGCAAACCCGCCCTCAATAAGGCAGCGGGCGGGGATGCCAGAATATTACTACGGATTTCCTTCTGGCGGAATACCGGAAGACAACTGAATATGGATGCTGGCCCGGTGTTGAGAGGAATGGAAGAAGGATGAAAGCCGGAGGGTCAGGATAATAGCCATGTAAATAATCACCGATAAAACAACCTGTGCGATTTCGGACCACCGACAGTTGCAGAGAACAACTAGGTACATGAATTGCAGAGTCCACCGTTAGAGGGTGTCTGTTTTTCATGTAAGAATATCTCTTGTTTCTCTGACAAGAAAGACCTGTCCTGCGGCCTGGGTTTTTACTTTGTAATGTAATTGGGATCTCCAGAAAAACCGGAATGGAATTCTGGAGTCGCAGATGAAAACAGCATCTGCGGCAGTATCCCCCCTGGGAGGGGCGGCTGGAAAATCGGTGACGATAGGGCGTTTTAAGCGCAGACCTTGGCCCTTGGGTATATCCGGCCCTGAATCCTGGCGAGAAGTAAGGCTCGCAGTCTGTTTGTTCCACGGCAGCTCATGCGCGAACTGGGCGCATCGGTACAAACGGCTCCGGCGAAAGCGACCACCTAGTTTCAGGCATTGTTATGCCTGTTCCACGGCCGCCTAGCAGGGGAGGGGATGAGTAACTTTGCCCATACCACAATGTTCAACCTTACCCGTAAGTGTTGTCTATAACTCTAGTCTTAGCCATACCCTACAAACATAGACAGTATGATCGCAGTACAGTACCGTACTGGAATATATATAATAACATCCAATACCTGGCTTTAAGAGATATAACTAACAACAGCCAATAACGTAGGTTAGAGAGATAGAGGGGTAGTACACGTACAACAGGAGATCACCTAGAGGGGTCAATACAGGAGGGGTAGTACAAGAACAACAGGGGAGCATCAAAAGGGAGTCTACAGTACTTCCCGGTGTTGGAGAGAAGCCAGACATACAAGTTTTTTCTCCTCCTCCTGTCTTCGGGAAGACAAATCTGCCATATTCTCGGTGAAGGGTTCCGAGGCCAGTCCTAGCTGCCTACTTCGGACTGACAAATTCGGCACCTGGTTCCGAATTTTAATTTTGCGAAAAACTGGCAAGATATTATTTTTCGCAAATAAAATTCACATCTCAAGCCTTCCCGGTCCGGTACGTAGGCAAATTCAGGGCTTGCTGCCACTTGTGTTATGCTGGTACCAGACCAAGGGAAGGAGCGAAAGAGCATGTACGAAAAACGAGATTCCAGTCAGCGCATTGCTGACGTGGTGCATAGAAACACAGGCATGGACACGGACACGTTCCTGCATCCGGAGAGAATGCCGTACCTGGCCGGGCTTCATGAAGCGGCTGCCTGCTTTATGGCTCACCGGGACGAGCCGGTCACGGTGGTAGGGGACTACGACGTGGACGGGATCTGTGCCACAGCAATCCTGGTGTTGGGATTGCGAAAACTGGGGATCCGGGCTGCTTACCGGCTTCCCCGCCGGTTCTCAGAGGGCTACGGCCTGTCTGAAGCCATCATCGACGAGATCCGAAGCGGTGTGGTTGTGACCTGCGACAACGGGATTGCGGCACTGGAGGCGGTCCGGAAGGCCAAACGAAAAGGGCTGACCGTGATCGTCACGGACCATCACCAGGCAGTACGGGACCGGGAGGGCAGATGCGTTCTCCCGGAGGCGGACGCTTTGGTGGACCCGAATGCCGAGGAGACATCCACCTACCGGGGATACTGCGGAGCCGGCATTGCCTACCGGTTCGTGCAGGAAATAACCGGCGCAGAAGACGTGGATCTCAAAATCCTGGCATCCCTTGCCACGGTGGCAGACGTGATGCCTTTGACAGGCGCCAACCGGCTGCTGGTGCAGGAAGGCCTGCAGGAGTTAAACCAGGGCGGAGGCGTCCCGGGATTGCGGGCGATCCTAACCGCCATGGGGCTTACGGATCACCTGACCGAAGAGGACTACGGGTTCAAGCTCGGCCCGGTATGCAACGCAAGCGGACGGCTTTACGACGACGGAGCGGAACGTGTGTTACAGGTGCTTTTGTCCGACGGGGATGACCCGGAACTTCCGGAGCGTGCCGAAGCGCTGGTCCGTGCGAACCAGACACGCAAGCAGATCCTCTCGGAGGCCATGCCGGTTGCAAGACGGCTGGTGAAAGGCACCCCGGTAGTGATCTACCACCCGGACTTCGGGGAAGGGATCATCGGGCTGATTGCCGGGAACCTCCAGGAAGAGTACCACTGCCCGGCGGTGGTGTTCACCAAGTGTGAGGACGGCAGCTTAAAAGGCTCCGGACGCTCCATCCCGGGGGTGGACTTAAAACAGGCCCTGGACCGGATCCAGGACACCATGGCAGGCTACGGCGGCCATGCAGGGGCTGCAGGTATCCGGCTGGAAGCCGGGAAGCTGGACGAGTTCCGGAACGCCTTTCAGGCAGAAATCGGGGAGGATACCCGGGAGATCCCGGACAGGAAGTACGACCTGGACTTAACCCGGAAGAACCTTCTGTCCGTGCAGGAAGAGTTACAGTGTTTCGCCCCGTTCGGGGAGGGAAACCCGAAACCGCTTCTCCGGATGCCGTTCCATGTTTCCGCCGGATCTTACCGCAGGATCGGGGACGGAAGCCACCTGCTGTTCAAGGGCAGGACCTGTTCGGTACTGGGATTCTCCCTGGCACAGCGGTACGAAGAGGCGGGATGCCCGGCGGACCTGTGGTGCATCGGACACCTGCAGGAAGACTGGTACCAGGGCGAATGCCGGATGCGGTTTGAACTGGTGGACTTTGAGACGAGGGAGGAGCAATCATGATGGATTTCAGCTATGCGGCAGACGAATTTACGAGGCTCTGCCTGACCTACCCGGAGGAACCCATGCCGGGGATGTTCCACCGGTTCATGTATCTGGTAACCCCGGAGGACCGGAAAGCCCTGGCACCCATGTTTCCGCTTCTTGTGCGGGTTGCGGAATCCGCCCGGGAACAGGCCGGAGACGTAGGGCAGTGCCTGAGAGCCGAATTGGAACAGCAATCAAGCAAAGGAGGACAGCGAGTATGAGCGAAACAAGGGAACCTGAAATGCCGGACAATGGCATCGTCCGGATGACCTTCCAGGACTACGACCGGTTCCTGGAAGTGACGGAACACTTAGGGACGCCGACATTCTGGCCGCCCATTGAGGATGTGGACCTGATGGAGGAGGACCCGGAGAAATGGATCCTGTTTGCCTGCCATCTGGAAGAGCACGGGGTGCCGCCAAAAACCAAAGAGGAGGAGTACCGCCGGAAGACCCTGCGGGGGTTCATCAACCGCCACTTGGAGCTTTGCGATGACGAAGAGGAGGGGAACGAATGAGATACCTGTTCATAGCCGAAAAGCCGTCCCTGATGCGGTCCGTGGAGGACTGCTACAGACACCACGATGCGGAAGTGAAAGCGGCGGTGGGCACCATCGACTTCCTGGCCCTGTCCGGCCACGTCTGCTGCTTTGCGGAACCAAAGGACTATCCGGGATGGGACGGACCGTGGCACGAAGTCAGCTATCCCATCATCCCGGAACACTGGAAGGTGAAAGCCATCCAGAACCGCTGGAAACAGGACGTGCTTGCGAAAATCAAAAAAAGCATAGGCCAATACGACGGGTACATTGTGGGAACGGACTCGGACCAGGAAGGGTACGGGATCTACTACCTGGTGGAGCAGTACCTGGGGCTTTGGGAAAAACCCACCCTCCGGTTCATGGAGCATTCCCTGACGGAACCGGAAATCTTGAAAAGCCTCCTGTCCATGACGGACTACCACAATGATCCGGTCCATGTGCGGTTTACCCAGGCATTCCTCCTACGAAGCCATGCAGACTGGCTGTACGGCATGAACGGCACCCGGCTCATGACGCTTCGCACCGGGGAACTGATGACAGTGGGAAGGGTGAAGGCCCCGACACTGAAACTGGTGTATGACAATTCCATGGCCATTGAGCGGTTCGTGCCAAAGACCTACTACCACCTGACGGCATCCTATCCGGGATTTGCCGGGGTGCAGGTCGGGGAGTCCGGGCAGCCCATTGCCTACGAAAACCGGCAGGAGGCATTGGCGGTAAAGGTGCCAAAGAAAGGCACCATCCGGGAAGTCAAAAAGCAGACGACGAATACCCGTGCGCCGAAACTCTATGACTTGACGGCTTTGCAGGGGGATGCGGGACAGATGCTGGGGCTGACGCCATCGGAGACGCTGGAGACGGTTCAGTCCCTGTACGAGAAGCATAAGGTGATCTCCTACCCGAGAACCCAGTGCCGGTACGTGTCCACGGAAAAGGCAAAGGAGTTCCCGGATATGCTGAAAAAGATGTCCGTGTTCCCGGAGCTGAAAGAAGCAGCTTCCCGTGTCACCCAGGCAGATATCAGGCGGGTGTCCGGGGACCGTATGGTGGTCAACGATGCGGAGATTGCAAAGGAATCCCACGACGCCCTGTTACCCACCTCCAAAACACCGAAGCTCTCAGAAATGAGCGAACGGGAACGGGATGTCTGCCGGCTGATCTATACCCGGCTTCTGGCACAGTTCCTGCCGCCTTTAAAAGAGTGCAAGACGAAGCTTACCATCACCCATGGGGATGCCGTGTTCCAGGCACAGGGAAAGCTGGTGGAAGACCAGGGCTGGCGGAGCCTCTACGGGGCTGCACGGTCCCGGGAACTGCCGGACCTGACAGAGGGGGCTGCCATCACGGCAGAAAGGATTGAACCGGTAGAAAAGACCACCACGCCGCCGAAACGCTTAACCCAGACCACCCTGGTGCTGGCCATGAAGAACATTGCCAACCAGATCGAGGATGCGGCTATGAAGAAGTCCCTGGCGGAATCCCAGGGCATCGGTACCCCAGCTACCCGGGACGCCATTGTGACAGACCTGATCCGGCACGGGTATATCCAGGATAAGCGGGGGCTGCATATTACGGAGTCGGGGAAACGCTATATCGAGCAGATGGACGGGATGGATCTTTGCTCCCCGGTGTTTGCGGCATCCCTGGATATGGAGATCAAAAAGATCCAGCGTGGGGAGGCGTCCTACCAGGACGTGTACCGCCAGATGCTTGCAGGCCTCCATGAAACCTGCACCCAGATGGAACAGGTGTCCTGTGGCGCTGTCTGCCCGGTATGCGGAAAGCCGCTGCGGATCGCCGGGTACCTGTACCAATGTGACGGCTGCGGGTTCCAGATCGGACGGAAAGTCTGCGGACAGGCAATCACACCTGGAGTCCTGGACAGCCTCCGGGAACACGGGGAGACGAAGCACATGGCCTTCCGGTCGAAGGAAGGGAAGGAGTTCCGGGCGAAACTGGTCTTGCAAGACGGGAAGACTGCCTTCTCCTTTGGGTCCGGACTGATGTGTCCGTACTGCGGGAAGGAAGTGAAAATGAACCGGGGCGGGATCTTCTGCGACTGCGGCCTTATCATGTACCGGAACATCTGCGGGAAGGTACTCTCCGACAAAGACCTGGAGACATTACTGGAAAAGAAATCCCTCCCGGTGCGGAAAGGCTTCCGGAAGAAGGACGGAACCACCTTCTCAGCGGCCCTGCAGCTGGATGGGAAGCAGATCCGGTTTCTCAAAAAAGCGGGATAGCATAACGATAATAAGCAAAATTGTGGAACAGAAATGCCGGGAGTTTCCCGGCGTTTTTGTATACAAATACGAAAAAGATCACCCGGTATGGTATACTGTGGGAAAAGGGAAAAGAAATGGAAAGGAGCGAAATCATGATTCTAATTGCAGTGACAGATAACCGGGACGGGATCCTGTTCCACGAAAGGCGGCAGAGCAGTGACCGGGAACTTCGGAAGCGGATCCTGGAACGAGCAAAGGATACGTGGCTGTGGGTCAGCCCGTATACCAGGCGGCAGTTCACGGAAGAAACGGACCGGATTCGGGAGGCAGCACAGCCGCTTTTGAAAGCAGGGCAGGGGGAATTGTGTTTTCTGGAAGAACCGGTGTCTGAATTTCCGGAGGCTATGGAAATATTGATCCTGTATCGCTGGAACCGGGACTACCCGGCAGACGTGTGGCTCCCGCCGGTACCGGAGGGCTGGCGCATGGTCAGCAAAAAGGACTTCCAGGGTTACTCCCATGGAAAACTGACAGAGGAGGTTTACAAAAAATGAGAAAACGGATACAGGCCATTCTGATGGCTGTTCTGCTGTCCGGTGCCGTGGCGGTATCCGGATGTGGAACAGGAAACGAAACGGAACAGAACGCCGCTGAGACCACCCAGGAGGCCCAGACAGGGCAGGAAATAGAATTGGAGGAAGAAGAACCGGAGGAGGAACAAAACGCCCAGGAAACGACCGATACGGGGGCAGGAGCGGTTGATCTTACCTCCATCCCGGCATACAGCGGAAGCCCGTATGTGGCCCTCAACGGAAACGTACCGGACTTTACAGCGGAAGACCTAACGGCGACATCCTATGAGTCCTACGGGGAACTGGACAGCCTGGGACGCTGCGGGGTATGCGTGGCAAGTATCGGGCAGGATCTGATGCCGACGGAAGACCGGGAAGGAATCGGATCTGTGAAGCCTACCGGATGGCATACAGTGAAATACAACGGCCTGGTGGACGGGAATTATTTGTACAACCGGTGCCACTTAATCGGCTTCCAATTAAGCGGGGAAAATGCTAATGAGCGGAACCTGATCACCGGCACAAGGTACTTGAATGTGGACGGGATGTTGCCCTTCGAGAATATGGTTGCCGATTATGTGAAAGAGACCGGGAACCATGTCCTTTACCGGGTGACACCGGTGTTTGAAGGGGACAACCTGCTGGCAAGCGGTGTGGTACTGGAAGCCCAGTCCGTGGAAGACCAGGGAGAAGGAATCCAGTTCCATGTGTACTGCTACAATGTCCAGCCGGGCATTTCCATCAACTATGCAGACGGAAACAGCCAGGTTAATGGATCCCAGCCGGCAGAGGGATCTTCTGGTATGGCGCCGGCAGAAGCACCGGCTGCCACAGGACAGACGGATGCCGGGCAGACCAGCGGGGAAGAAGCTTTTGCGGTAAATCCACGGAACGGGAAGATCCACCAGACGGGCCAGTGTCCGGCAACAGGGACGGGAGGCAATGCCATGAGCAACCCGCAGTACTTTCCGACGTATGAGGAAGCAGAAGCCTATTCCAAGCAGGTGGCACCGGACCAGGCACAGCGGCAGTGCGGCAACTGCTGGTAGAAAAATAGAACACAACATAAGGGAGACCCATCCCGGACTGACAACAGTCCCGGGGCGGGTCTTTTTTTAATCGGATTGCGGCCATTCCCCCATGTTTTCCATTGAAAAAAAGGAAAACAGGAGGAAACCAATATGAAAGCAATCTATGAAACAGGAACAATGACACAGGAGCTGGAAGTGACAGACTTCTACCAGGACGTGTCCAAACTGCTTGCCGAGGAAGACTTATCGGACTGCCCGAAAGAGGTGATGGTTCGTGTCCCGGGCGAGGGAGAAGTCATCTACCGCATTTCTGTCCGTTCCGGTACCCGGTTTATCACGGAGATTGACAACTCCCTTCCGGATGACCTGGCGGACATGGAAAAGGCACGATTCCTGACGTGCGTGGATCCGGCAAAGAACGCTTATAAGTTCTACAAGCTGGAAACAAAAGGGGAAGAGGTCATTGCGGAGTATGGACGCATGGGAACCCAGAAAGGGGAACTGTTCGGCGCAAGGACCTTTGCGTATCCGAAGCGGATGTTCTGGATCAAGTACCAGGAAAAGCTGTCCAAGGGTTATGTGGACCGCACGGAACTGTACCTGCCGGATTCGGTGGAAACAACGGAAGCGGCACCTGCAAAAGCAGTACCGGCATCCAAGCCGGAAGGGCCGTCAGCCGTGCTGTTCCAGAAGCTGAAAGCCCTGGCAAAGAAGGCCGTGGAACAAGCGGAAGTCCGTGTCCCGGTCAATGAAGCCATTATCCGGGCATCCAAAGAACTACTGGGCAGGATGTATGACGCTGTGTCCGTGGAAGAGTTCAATGACAATCTTCTGGAATTGATCTCCATCCTCCAACGTCCGGTCCGGACCGGGGATGGCACCGGGGTACGCAGGCTGATGGCCACAAGCGAAAAGGACTTTGCGTCCATTGTCCACCGGGAATCCGACCTGATCCAGGCCATGGAAGGTTCCATTACGGGAACTGCCGTTATTGGACGCCAGGAGAGTTTTGACCAGTACCAGATCGAAGTGTACGAGGCGACGGAGAAGCAGAAGAAACAGGTCTTCTCCCACCTGGGTGCGGATCTGCAGAAGAAGGTGAAACGGGTATACCGTGTGATCCCGAAATTCCAGCAGGAACGCTTCAACCAGTACTTAAAGGCCCACCAGATCAAGCAGGTCAAACAGCTGTGGCACGGATCCAGGAACGAGAACTGGATGAGCATTATCCGCAACAGCCTGCTCTTAAACCCGGATGCAAAGATCACGGGGAAGATGTTCGGAAACGGGGTGTACTTCGCACCGTCAGCGGCAAAAAGCTGGAACTATACGTCCTACCGTGGCACCTACTGGGCCGGCGGGTCTGCCGATGTGGCGTACATGGGACTGTATGCCGTGGCCTATGACACGCCGTATGATACGGACAGCTGGAGCAGCTGCCTGGACTACCAGGAAGAGGTGAAGCGGTCCGGGAAAGACTGCCTCCATGCCCATGCCGGAAGTGCGCTTCGCAACGACGAGATCGTGTTTTACAACGAAGCGGCCATGGTGCTGAACTATATTGTGGAGTTTGCATAAGGAGGAGTCAGATATGGACGAACAGAAATTTCTCGATTACCTTTACCGTTACGCAGCGGATCACGACTGGGACGACCCAAACATCAGGTACCAGATCCGGAGTCTGTTTACCGCATGGTGTCTGATGTTTGATGTCGATGCAGACACGGCACTTTGCGACCGGGTGCTGGACTGGGTTTACACGGAAGCAGCGCTGGAAGGCCGGGCGAACAAAGACGCCTTCGACCTGTTCATGCTGGAATACCTGGTATAAGGAGGGACAGAAGATGGCATACATTCAGATTTTGGAATTTCTTATGACCTTGGTACGGGAAAAGATCCTGTACCTGGTAGACGGGCCGAATATTGTCAAATGGCACGATAACGGATTCCACTACCTGGAAAGCATTTTCCATGCAGCAGAAGACCTGCAGCAAAGCCCGGAGGACCAGCAGTACCTGATTGGGGTACTGCAGGAACAGGGTGTGGAGTTCCACCCGTATCCCGTGTCCTTCGAGGATTGGTTCTGTTCCAGGAACCTGCGTGGCTTCTGGGGATTGTAGAAAGCAGAAGGAAAAGAGTCGGTTGATCCGGCTCTTTTTTCTTTGCGTGGAGCTGCGGGAAAATCTCCCATATTACGGGTGAGGAGGTAAGACATGGAAGTCGTTCGGTATCTGGTCTGCGGGATCACCGCAACCATCGTCAGCTTTGTATCGTATTTTGTATTCCTGAAAGGATGCGGGAGCAATGGCCCCCTGGCCGTCCAGGCCGCTACGGCGGTGTCCTGGGCCTGCGCAGTGGCGGTATCTTTTCTTATCAGCCGCTCCTGGGTCTTTGGCCCCGGGGAGAAGGGGATCCGGAAAGAACTGCTGGGGTTTATCTTTGGCAGGCTTGCCACCCTGTTTGTGGACCTTGCACTCATGCAGATCCTGATTTTTCAGGCCGGGATGTCCCAGCTTGCGGCAAAGGCCGTGGTCCAGGTAGTCGTGACGGTCTTGAATTACCTTCTCGGAAAACTTGTATTTAGGAGGAAAGCAAATTGAGTAACCAACATCATACCATTGCCGTGCTGATCCCCTGCTACAACGAGAAGCAGACGATTGGCAAGGTGGTGCGGGATTTCCGGGCTGCCCTTCCAGGGGCGTCCATTTACGTCTATGATAACTGTTCCACGGACGGTACGGCAAAGGCAGCAGAAGCGGCAGGGGCCGTGGTACACAACGAATACCGGCAGGGGAAAGGCCATGTGATCCGGCGGATGTTCCGGGAGATTGAGGCGGACTGTTATCTTCTGGTGGATGGGGATGATACCTACGAGGCGTCCGATGCCCCGGCTATGGTACGGGAAGTACTGGAAGGGCAGGCAGATATGGTTGTAGGGGACCGGCTGTCCGGTGCTTACTTTGCGGAGAATAAACGGAGGTTCCACAATGCCGGCAACCGTCTGGTGCGGTTTATGATTAACCGGCTGTTCGGGTGCCGGATCCGGGATATCATGACGGGCTACCGGGCGTTCAGTTATCAGTTCGTCAAAAGTTTCCCGGTGCTGTCCAAGGGCTTTGAGATTGAGACGGAAATGACCATCCACGCCGTAGATAAGAATATGGCCGTATCCAGCCTGCCCGTGGGGTACCGGGACCGCCCGGAAGGGAGTGTCTCCAAACTCAACACCCTGTCCGACGGCCTGGCGGTACTGCGGACCATTCTAAGGCTCTGGAAAGGATACCGGCCTTTCTGGTTCTTTGGCACCCTGTCCGCCCTGTTCCTTGTCCTGGACGCTGGATTATTCCTTCCGGCTGTCCTGGTGCCGTACCTCAAGACCGGCCTGGTCCAGAATTTCCCCACCCTCATGGTGTGCGGTTTTGGGGCGGTGGCCTGTATTACGGCCTTCTTTGCCGGCATGATTCTGGACGTCTTAAACGAAAAGGAGCGGCAGGCCTTCGAGTTCCGGCTGCAGATGATCCAAAAGAAAAGGAGGAATGGAACATGGGAAAACAGATAGGAAGCCGGATGACGGGGCTGCTCTGGATCCCCCTGTCCATGGGTGCCATGGCACTGCTGTGGTACCTGGTGAGTGCCGCCGGGATGGACAACGACGGGTACTGGATCCTTGCCACGGGAAAGGAACTGGTCAGTGGCATCCCCAAAGAGAATCCCTTTACGTTTGTGGAAGGGCTGGACATTGTGGTGCAGCAGTGGGCCTGGTGCCTGCTCTGTTACCGGATCCATGCGGCTTTCGGAAGCGCCGGCATCCTGGCGCTGTGTGCGGGGCTGTCCCTGGCAGTGCTGGCAGTGTTCCAGATGATCGGGAAGCTCCGTGGGTTTGGCCTGCGGAGCACCACCCTCCGGGGCGTCCTGGTGCTGCTTGGTATGTATTCCTTTTTGAGCATCCGGCCCACCTTTGTGACGGTGCTGCTGTTGCTGCTGCAGGTGTACGTGACGGAACGGTATGTCCGGGACCAGAAGCAGGGCGTCCTTCTGGCACTCCCGCTCCTGGCTCTTCTGGAAACGAACCTCCACGGGGCAGTGTGGATCCTCCACTTCCTGTTCCTGCTTCCGTACCTGGTGCCGGAGATCCCAAACCCGCTCTGCACCTTCCGGAAACGGCAGTTCTCCCGGAAGCCGTTCCTGTGGGTGGTGCCTGCCATGGCAGTGACGGGGTTTCTGAACCCGTATGGCTTTGACGGCCTTTCCTACCTGTGTCGGTCCTATGGGGCGGAATTAAAGGACATCGGAATCCAGGAGCTGGAAGCCCCGGCCTTTGATAACCTGGGCCTGTTGTTTGTGGTCCTCCTGGTGGTTCTTGCCATGGGAATCCAGAAAGCAAAAGACAGGGGCAAAAGCTTGTATTCCAGTGACTGCTACCTCTTATGCGGAACGGCCATCCTGGGGAGTATGCATATCCGGAACCTGGTGTATTTCCTTGCGGCAGTGCTGATCTTTTCCCTGGAATTTACCCGGACAAGAAAACGGAACTTCCAGCTGAAACACGGGGCAGGGCCGCTGTCTTTTCTTGCCGGCCTGCTGCTGTGCGGGGTCCTGGTGATCTGGACAGCAGAGAACCTTCCCTGGGAAGCCGGGGACAGTACCGATACGCCGGTGAAAGCCGTATCGTACCTGGAACAAAACGGGAAGGAGTCGGCCCGGGTTTTTACCACCTTCAATGCCGGCGGGTACTTTGAGTACCGTGGCTTCCGGTGTTTCATTGACGCCAGGCCGGAACTCTATTTCCAGTCCGTCAATGGGAAAGCGGATGTATTCCAGGATTACACTACGCTGGTCCGGTCTTCGGACAAAAAGAAGATGGATGCCGTTTTGGAGAAATACCAGTTTGAGTATTTCTGCATTGACAACCGTTCCAGCCTGCGGCTGTACCTGGACCTGAAGGGATACCCGGTGGTGGAAACCGGGAACGGATACCGGCTGTATCAAACCTCTGACTTGTCTTGAGTCAGGGGTTTTCTTTCTATGTAGGATTGTGCATGGGAGAGGAGAGAACAGGATCCTATCGGCTCCGTTCGGAGAGGGTGCTCATGTAGGAGAGGTCCTGCCGGAAGCGTTCTGCCCTCTGGGGGTCCATTTGTTCCAGCAGGGCATACTGTTTCTGGAACTCGTCGTAGAAGGCAGCCTTGGCAGAGAGGGTGTTGGCGTCGTCCAGGTTTCCTTTCAGTGTTTCCAGTTCCTGACGCTTTTCCAGGATCCGGGCATGGAGTTCGGCAAGCTCTCCTGCCTGCTCCCGGTATTCCTGTTTTCCCTTGCGGAGTTCCTGGATCAGGGAAGCATATTCTTTTTTCAGGGCTTCGGCAGCTTCCTTTTTTTCCCGCTGCAGGGCTTCCCGTTCACTTTTCAGTTCCTTTTCCTGGGCGATCCTGCGTTCTGCCAGCCTCCGTTCCATCTGCCGTTCCTTTTCCCGCCGTTCCCGCATGGCAGCCGCCTGGGCTGTCTGCAGTTCTTCCAGTACCCGGTCCCGGTAGTCCAGGGCGGTCTCCTGGGGTTCCGGCTCCGACACCTTGATGGCGTTGTTTAAGTCCGCATAGTACTTCTTGATGTTTTGGTGCCGTGCCTGTCCATTTTCCAGCCCACGCTCCAGCCCGAAGGACTCCATGTCCTTTGCGTAGGAGTTCTGCATCTCCGTCAGTTTCTGGCGTCCGTCCAGGAACCGGCTGGCATTCAAATTCCCCCGTTCGTCCACCGGGATGATGATGGCATGGCAGTGGACGTTCCCCGGTTCATCGGCGTGGTACATAACACTCAACACATTGCTCTTCCCATCCGGGGCAACATTGAAGGTTTTTTGGAGCCATTCCACGTTTTGCTGTTTCCATGCCTCCAGGTCCAGGTTTTCCTCCCTGGAAAAAGTGGTCACGACTTCGATGGCAAGGACGGCGTTCTTTCGTGGTCCACGCTCTGCCCAGTCCAGATCCTTTACCCGTTCCTTCCATGCCTCGTTGTAGTCCAGTTCCCTGCCGTCCGGTCCCGCAAGGGAAACAAGCTCCTGGTTGCAGTCAGCTAGATCCGGGTCCGCATTGGCTACCTCCACCTTCCGGTAATTGTGGTTGTACTTGGAAGCAAGGCTCCCCATGGTCTTAATCTTCTGCGTGCTCATGAAACAGTAACCCATATCGTTCCCCCTTTCCTGTGATTCATAAATTTTCAGCATCATACAAGCCTGTTCGGATGGAATATGGGGGATCGGAACAAAAAATGTTTGACAAAATGTTTGACATTTTTTCAAATTCCGTAATAGGTTTTACGGAACGCAATTTACAACCAAAAACGCCCACATCTTCCCGTTTTGCCAGTACCGCTGCCTTTTCCCACGCACGTATGCACAAATCTGCATAAAGTTGCATAAAATTCCCGCTTTTCCGTCACTGTTTCCCGCTGCCCGCTGCCCCTCGCTGCATGGCTCCTATACCATTTTTACACCATTCCCATGCGGTTTCCTGCGCCCATCCCATACCTTCCCACGCCCTTTCCACATCCCATCCATTCCATCCTCACAGCCGATCACATTCCTCTGTTTCATGCAAAGTTGCCTACGTTCTGCATCTTTCCCGTCCGTTCTGCCGTTCCTCGCTGCGTTCCCCCGCTGCCGCACCGTTCCATGTCATCGTCCGCCGTCTGCCCGCCCTTTCTGCCTGCCGTTCCGCTTTCCGTCCTTCCGTTGTTTGACACCACCTATAGCAGATGCCGCCTGTCAGCAGCAGGGAGGGAAGCGCACCACCTATACCTGACATCCATATCGCAGGAATCATCCATCCCTGACATCACCTATACCTGACGTCCTCTGCGTGGGAACGCACCACCTATAGTTGATGCCAGAAAGAGGGGAAACGCACCACCTATACCTGATGCCGTTGCCGCTGGGGTTCTGTATTCCTGACACCACCTATAGGAGATGCAGAACCGGCAATAGGAGAGGGCAGAAGCACCGCCTATACCTGATGCTATCCATACCGAACAGACACCATCTATACCTGATGCCCATGCCACGGGAGTTCCTGATCTCTGACACCACCTATAGCTGACGTCACGGACAGGGCAACCGCACCAACTATACTTGATGCTCTCTGCGTGGGGAATGCATCACCTAAACCTGATGCTATCTACAAGACGGACGCATCACCTATACCTGACGTCACACACGCAGGACAGCGGGCAGACGCATCATCTAAACCTGATGCCGTGCCCATGGGATGCCCGCAGCTTCCCCCTGCCTCCCTGCTGGATGCCGCCGGGGCGTACCCTGCTGCCGACATCACCTATAGGAGATGCCAAAGAGCGTGTACGGCGTTCCCTACCGCTTGCAGACATGGCCTGACATCACCTATAGCAGATGTACGGATGAGTTCTGCCTTGCACCGCACCATCTATAGCAGTTGCCCTAATGCAGTTCCCCTTGCTGCGTGCCGTTTCCTTGTCGTCCTTTTTGTCCGCTGTTTCTGTCTCCGTGGCAGCAGACAGCAGCTATAGCAGATGTCGTGGAGGGACGCTCCTCCGCAGCCTGTCGTCCGAAATGAGAGGGCGGTTCTGCCCGCATCACCTATATCAGATGCCGCAGTGCTCGCAGTGCTGTTCCTCCGCACTTTGCTGTGTCCTTGGTGCTGTGAGTCTGCCCTTTGCCCTGTCCTTTGTGCTGTAGGCCATCATTGATAGCAGATGCCGGCAGTTTCGTTCTCTGTGAAGCAGGCGGAAGGAGGCGGAGATAAGTGGAAACGGTGCAGGCCAGAAGTCCATGCAGGGAGTCTGCTGCCGGACAGCGGGTTCAACTGCCTGCTGCAGAGAGGGAGGAACAGGGCAGCGGGGGGAGTGTCCTGTCATGGGAAGAGACACCTGTCTCAGATACACCGGTGTTGTTCTTCATCCCGCCTGTCGGAAACCATGTGATTGTAAAAGACTGCTCGTTCTTACTTACTCAGTGAAAACCCAAGAATTTGAAATTCGGAACCAGGGGCCGAAAATGGTAGCCAAAGCGACGGGAAGGAGGGGGATCTGCCATATTGGTGAGAAAGAAAGGAGCGGATTTTGAAATGGGGAAATTTGTGTGCGGGGACTGCATGGAAGGGATGGGGGAATATCCGGACGGGTACTTCGACCTGGCCGTGGTGGATCCGCCGTATTTCAGCGGCCCGGAGCGGAGACAGTATTATGGGCGGAAGCTCAGCTCAATCGGTGTCCAGCGGCTGTATGGCACATTGGATCGCTGGGAGGTGCCAGGGGAGGAGTATTTCCGGGAACTGTTCCGGGTATCGAAGCACCAGATCGTCTGGGGCGTGAACTATTTCCGCTATCCCTTCGGCCCTGGGCGGATCGTGTGGGATAAATGCAACGGGGCTTCCAGTTTTTCCGATTGTGAGCTTGCCTACTGCAGCCTCCATGATTCTGTCCGATTGTTCCGGTATCTGTGGAACGGGATGTTCCAGGGGAAGAATATCCGGGAGGGCTGGATCCAGCAGGGAAATAAGGCGAAGAACGAGATCCGGATCCATCCCACCCAGAAGCCGGTCAATTTGTACCGCTGGATCGTGCAGACGTATGTGAAGCCCGGCTGGAAGATTCTGGATACCCATGTAGGCAGTGCCAGCAGCCTGATCGCCTACGAGGAAGCAGGGCTGGACTACGTGGGGTTCGAGATCGACGGTCAGATGTACGGGATGGCAGTAGAACGGCTGCGGAGGGAGACGGCACAGTACCGTCTGCCGCTGGGGGAAATGGTATGAGAAGAAAGATTTGAAATTACCGAAAATTTGTTGTATAAAGGGAGAAAAGGGGGTGTGCCAGATAGGAATTCCTTCTGAAAATGTGAACGCCGGAATTCAGGGAAATGCGGCTGCTCTAATGAAAGGAATACCAATAGAACATTTTGGTTTACGTCTTAGGTCTTCGAAATATGGGCATCAGCTATCCAAAGATAATTTTGCTGTTTTTGACAATCATAACACACCAGGAAAAATACGACGGAATCCTGAATATTTTAAAGACCCCAGTATGGATGAATATACCGACCAGTGGTGTAAGGACATTATCAAATAGTTTTGCTTGCCCGCCCTCCATTACAGCCTTTGGTCCTGAATGGGAAATATTTTGACTCAGTTTGCAGTTTTACATATGAAAGTCACCTTCTTTTTGTGTTTTCCGCTGAGCTATATCTTACTCGGCAATACCGTTCATTTGGAGACATCTTGTAATTAGATCGATCTCTATTTTTCCGAAATGAGCAGACCTCAAAGCATCTGCGACTTTTTCTGCGCTGATCGGGAACTCGTCTGTAATGTCCTTAACTGCAACCACATCTCCGTTTCCTTTGACATATTCCTGTGCAGCTTTTACATTCTTAGCCCGGACTGCGACTTTAAAGCAATTTTTCCATCATCCAGATAGAGCATATATTTTTTCATGTTCTTTTCCTCCTGCTTTTCTATACTTTTAACAGTATGTCTGTCTCATTACAGACGTTATCATAACAAAGATCCCTGCGGGCCAAGAGTTTGCATACAATTCCGGGAGGGGAGAAGAATATGAACTGATAAATATTAGCCAATCGTTCTGGCATGAGTCCTTAAGAGATAATAATTAGATCTGACGGATCTACTCTGATTTTGAGGGTTAGAATCCTATTGAAACAATAGGAACCGTTTTGAAGTAAAAATACACAAAATAAAGAACCTTTTTTTTGCGTGAAAATTGATATTTGTCATCAAAATGCTGAAAATGCATTTTTTGATAACAAATATTCTGAAATAGCGAAAGATTTTTAATTTTCATGCGTCTATATAATAAAGAGAAATAAAACAGAAAAAGTAATTATGCACAAAAAAGTTCATATCAATTATTGTTGTGCAAATAAATATTTTAAAATTCATAAAAAGTCACAATAATAAGAAGTAAAAAAATAAATAAATGACAAATTAATAAAATATAAGTATAATAACCGTAACATAACTAATAAAAGAGAGGCGGGGATTCCAATGGAAAAGAAAGTAGTCGGAAAAAGCTAATTGATATTCTATTCAAGCCCAAAGAGGCAGCAATCAAGCACAAGTCTGCCCCGTGCCTTTATGCATAAAGCAGAATGAAGGAATGTTAGGGCATAGGCCCAGTGAGAACTGATAGGGTAAGCGAATGGATAACCATTGGCAGAAACACATTTACCAATCATTCCATCCATTTATGAACGATGATATAAAACATTAAAAATATATCGGGAGATATATTGACAAATTTCAAATATTGAGATAGGAGGAGTAGTAGTATGAAGAAATGGAATATAGGTTGGGGAACAGTAGCAAATTGTAATATGCAATGTCAGTTTTGCTATAGCAAAGAAAGAAGGAAAACAGAAGAAAGTCTGAGGTTATCTGATTGGATAAAATTTGTGGATGAAAACAATCAAAGAATAAATACAATTAATTATGGAACAGGTGAAAATAGTTTGAGCGATAAATGGTTTGAACTAATTAACTATGTACGAGTAAATTATCCAATGATTCGTCAGGCACTAACAACTAATGGATATCTGAGTGAAAGAATTAAAAACAAAGAGTTGTATCGCATAGTCACAAATTCCATTGATGAAGTAGATGTCTCTTTAGATTTTTCTACTCCTGAAGAGCATAATACTTTTAGAGGAACCAATGGTGCGTTTGAATGGGCAATTAATACATTAAGCTACTGCAAAAAAGAAAATAAAGATGCAACCATAGTTTTTCTTGGAAGTGAAGTTAATCTTATTAAAGAAAATATAAAAGGACTTTTTGAAATTGCTGAAAGATATAATGCGAAATTACGTATGAACTTATATCGACCTACTGAAGGAATTAATACATTAAGTAAGAGATTCATTCCATCCTATGAAAGGATACTAGACATTTTACAATATATATCTAAGAATTATGAAATTTTGTCATTAAATGATTCCTTATTTTCGGCAATTTTAACAACACAATCTTTTATTGATCCATCAGGGATAGATAGTTTGCGTATTTTAGCTAATGGGGATATAACACCTAGTACATATTTAATCCAAGATGAATATGTAATTGGAAATATTAGAGAAGATCCTTCATTAAAAAATATTGAGAATAATATAAAAAATATAATTTGCAATATATTACCTGATGAATGTGGCAACTGTATATTAAAAGATCGATGTAAAGGTGGTGTTATAGATAGAAGATATTTATGGTATAATAATTTAGAACGCAAGGATCCTTATTGCCAGGGCCCCTATTATGATAGAAGTTTATTACCACAACAACTTGTTTTGTCTCATAAAAAATTTAGATCTGTACATGATGGTTATCTGCCAACAATGTTTTTTATAAACAAGAATTAAGGGCTAATGATATTATTGTATCTGTTTTATGTTCTATTCGAATATTTGGCTTATTGTATAACTTGCTTCTTTAGTATCTTCTTTAGTATCGGAAGTTTCAACTTTTAGTGACTAGAATATTAATAGAAGAGTGAACTACCACAGACCGTAAAGGTCTGTGGCTTCTGTTAAAAGGTTCACCAGACTCAGGGTTTGGAAACAAGCCCTACGATATTCAGGTCACGACACCTCCGGTTGACGTAACAGACCGTTGCTCTGTCGTACCCAGGTTAAGTTAGGTCAGAGTAAGCACAGCCTTGTGATGGGTATGCAAAAAGCCTGGATATCATTGTCGAGTTGAAGTCGGAAACGGCTGCATGGTAACAGTGCAGCCCAGTACGCATTACCTGCCATCAGGCAGAGTATCTATAAGGAGGGACTTATCTCAATGGTATATGTACTTTCCAAAGACGGCAAACCGTTGATGCCCTGCAGCAATGTCATTGCAAGACTGCTGCTGAAACAGGGAAAGGCGAAAGTCCGGAAACGGCAGCCGTTCACCGTCAAATTGAATTATGAAACAACAAACTACACACAAAACTTAACCTTGGGCGTAGATACCGGAAGCGGGACCTTCGGCACTGCCGTAACACGGGACAATGGAGAAATCGTGTATCTGTCCGAAGTAACCGTCCGGAATGATATTACCGATAAGATGACACAGCGTGCCATGTACCGCCGGAACCGGAGATCCCGGAAGACCCGGTACCGGAAAGCACGGTTCCTGAACAGGCGGAATTCCATCCGGGAAGGGCGGTTCAGCCCTACCATGCAAAGCAAACTCCACAGCCATGTAAAGGAAATCGAATGGATCCGTTCGATCCTGCCAGTTAGAACCATGGTGTTTGAGGCAGGCCAGTTTGACACACATCTGATGAAGAATCCGGCCTTTGCGGATCCAAAAACCCGCCTATGGGGTTACCAGAAAGGTCCGAACTACGGGTATGCCAACACCAAAGCCATGGTTTTAAACCGGGATGGGTATACCTGCCAGTACTGCCACGGCAAAAGAAAAAACAGCCGTCTGGAAGTCCACCATATCCAGTACCGGCACATGGGTGGTTCCGATGACAGTGACAATCTGATCACCTTATGCCGCTCCTGCCACAAGGACGTGCATGACGGGAAGATTACATTGCCAAACGTTGGCAAAAAGAAAGGGACGCTCAAATACGCTACCCAAATGAACAGTATCCGGAAGCAGCTGTCACTTGCTTATCCAGAGGCGGCAGAGACTTACGGGTATGTTACAAAAGAAAATGCCCAGCTTCTCGGGATAGAAAAACGGCACTGTCTGGACGCCTGTGTCATCGCCACACAGGGACAACCCTTCACGGTAAAGAGCCTCCTGTACAGGAAGAAATGTATTCCAAAAGGGGACTTCCAGCAGACAAAAGGCGTCCGTTCCGAACAGCCGGTAGCCACCGGAAAGATTGGCGGGTTCCAGAAGTTTGATAAGGTCCGGTATCTGGGAAAAGAGTACTTCATCAAAGGGCGCATGTCTTCCGGTTATGCCATCCTGATGGATTTTGAAGGTAAGAAAGCAGATTTTTCCCATATGCCAAGGGGACAGAAGACACCAAAACTGTCCCGGATGCAGCGATTGGAGACACGCAGCTCATGGATGACTACCGCAGAAGCGGGCATTCAAAATACAGCCTGAAAGTCCACCTGATCTTTGTAACAAAGTACCGGAAGAAGTTATTCAAGTCATGCAACCGTGCGGATGACGTGAAGCAATACTTATACGACGCTGCAAAGAAACGGGGTTATACGATACTTCAAATGGAAACAGACAAAGACCATGTGCACATCCTGCTGGAATACAGACCCAAAGTGCCTGTATCGGAGATTGTAAAACAGTTAAAGCAGGACAGTATTTACCAGATGTGGATGCATCACGGCAACTATTTATCCAGGCAGTATTGGAAGCACCGGATCTTATGGTCCGATGGATATTTTGCCTGCAGCATTGGTCAGGTGTCGCAAAAGACAATCGAGCAATACATTCAAAACCAGGGATAAGTGAACCAGGACGCCGTGTATCCATACGCCTAAAGGCATGTGGTTTTACGGCTGGTAATTTATAAAAACTCCTTTGAAATGAATTAGCAATGGTCAATACCAGATTTACTCATTGCCTATTCAATCTACTTGGGATTTTACATGAACAATAGTTCAACATGCATAAAACGATTACTGCGAATGAGAGATGGTTGGCTGATTGACTTATTTACGGAAGTTTAGTCTTAGAAAATTGAGGCCAGACCTATTGCCAAATTCATTCTAACAGCTTAAGCAACAAGAAAGGGAATTCCTTACTGGCTGTAAGGGGTATTAAACATAAATATATTGTAGTAGAGAAAGGATGCATTTATGAATATTCTAATGATTTCTCCAGACTATCCTCCATCCTATGGTGGAATTGGTACACACGTTTATCATCTTACAAAAAATTTAAGGAAGCAAGGACATACAGTTACTCTTTTTGTAACGAGAGTAAATAAGGAAGATTCAATCTATAAAAAAACACATATTACTAGAAAAAATGGAATAATAATAGTGGATATTCCTAATAAGTTTTATGACATATCAGAAGTCAGAGCACTGAAGTTAGGAAACTACTATTCTAAAGAAATAGCAATTTTTTCTCTATTCGGTAATATATTGACAGATATATTAATGTCTTTCCCCCTAGAAAAGTATGACATTATACATATTCATGATGGATATGCAGCTGCTGCAGGAATAATATTAAAAAATTATTTAAAAATTCCCTTAATCACTACTATACATTCAATGCATGCATCAAAAAAATCTATTAAATACTATCTGAGAGAATATTTAATTAATAATTCGGATTCTGTAATAGCCGTAAGTCATTATCTGAAAGATATGATATTATCTAATTATCATATTTCAGGAGATAAGATTAACGTGATATATAATAGTATAAATGTAAATAGATATATATCTTCAAGGGAAAAAAATTTTTCGTCTCAAATTACTTTTTGTGGTAGTTTGGAAGAAGTAAAAGGAGTTGTATCTTTAATAAATGTTTTTTCACAAGTGTTAAAAGAAATTAATTACAAAAAAATTGTTTTAAATATCATAGGAAGTGGATCTTTAGAAGAAGAGATACAGTCTTTAATTTATTTTCTAAAGCTAGATAAAAATGTACATTTGTATCGTAATATCAAGAATACAAAAGTATTAGAGATTTTTCAAAGATCTAATTGTGTTGTAATTCCAAGTTTACAGGAATCTTTTGCTACGGTGGGCTTAGAGGCAATGTCTGTAAAAACAGCACTTATTAGTGCTAATGTTGGTGGAATGAAAGAAATGGTGATACATGACGAGACGGGATTTCTATATGAAGTTAATGATGTTAGCCAAATGAAGGGATATATTATAGATCTATTAAAAAATCCCAAAAAGGCCGTTGAATTTGGAAAAGAAGGATATCAACAGATTTTAAAAAATTTTACATGTGAAATAAATGTCGAAAAGTTACTAGATTTATATCGAAAAGTAATAAATAACGAACAAGTAAAATGTTAAAAGGTACAAAATAAAATGATGAATTTGATCAATTTAATAGGCGCACATGTATTATTAAAAATAGATGAAAATTACAAATTGGAAAGGCATGATCTATTAATACAGAATAATACAATAGTAGCATTTGATTATCATAATCAATCAATACCTCAAATCAATATGGAAAAATGTACTTTCTTTCCAGCATTTTTTAATCTTCATTGCCATTTAGGTGAAAGTATATTCAAAAATATTTCAGGAAAAAATTGGACTTTAGATAAATATTTAAATTATACCAATAAAATAAATCAAAACATGTCAGTTGTAAGGCGACAAGCGGAGTGGGAAAAGAGCTCCTTAGATACAATACTAGCCTTAAAAAAAGAGGGAACAGTAGGTTTTTGTGCGGCACGTTCAGCAGAAATATGTCAAAAATATTCATTTAATAACATGTCTGGGTATCCAATAATGAATAGCGAAAAGCTAATTGAATATAAAGAAAAGGGCATAGAAGGATTTACAAACTATTATAAAAAAAATCAAAATGAGTTATGTAATGTAGGTGTATTTTTTCATTCTTTATATAAAAATGATTTGGATTCCCTAAAGTTAGCATATAAATGTTTGGAGAATAACGCAAAATTTCTTTCAGTTCATATATCCGAAGATGCTTATACGCGAAACCAAGAACTAAAAGCATATAAGAAAGAACCGGTTTATATATTAGATGATTTTGGATTGCTAAATAACAATACAATTTTGGTGCATTGTGGATATACATCAAAAAAGGAATTAGAGTTGATAAAAAGGAGAAATTCAGTTATTGCAATATGCCCTATTTCCAATTTGTTTTTGAATACACAGCTTGCTGATCTTAATTATATAGAAGAGCTAGGAATAAACTGGTGTATAGCGACCGATGGCCTTGCAACTGGAAGAACGTTTTCTATGATAAAGCAAGCTTTGGCTTTAAAGATGAAATATCCTTTTTTATCATATGAAAAATTATTTGAAAAAATGACAGAAGCTCCAGCTAAATCATATAATAAATGTAGCTTTACTGGTCGAATAGAATTAGGGACACAAGCAAATTTCTTGGTAACGAAAAATATCTTTAAAGATGAATCCCATTTTTTTTATAATTTATTTAAGGGGAATTTGAACTTTATGCTATTTCATTATTAGATGGATAGTAATTAAAAAATTACGGAACCAATAATTTTAACAATCTATAAATTGATTTGCTATTTGATAAGCAAATGATTAATAACAATATTAATAGTAGGTGTATAGAGATGATTTTAAAATCAGATAAAATAGATAAAAAAACAGTGTTACTTATTAATTTGCCGAGTGACTCTATAAGAAAGCCAGAAGAACATTGTGGCATTGCTTTTTTGGCATCTTATCTTTTATCAAAGAAAATTGATGTTCAAATATTAGATGCATATGCTGAAAAAAAAGATATTGCATACTGTAAAATATTTATTAATAATTGGATGAGCAAAAATACAGATAAGCAACTATTTTGTGGGATATCGCCTTTTGTTACAAGTTACAATTATTTCGTAGAATTAGGCGCATATATAAAAAGGATAAACCGTCAATGCTATTTATTTGCAGGAGGCCATTTTGCGTCTTTAAATAAGGAATACTTGATTAAGAAACATAATTGGCTAGATGCAATCATAGTAGGTGAAGGGGAGATTTCATTATACGAACTTGTAATAAATCCGCTCAATACAAATATAGATGGAGTATATAAAAGGAACTTTGAACTAGCATTTTCTCCTAGAAGAAGAATTCTAAATTTGGACTCTTTACCATATCAATTAAGATATTTAGATAAAGAAAAATTGCATGGCCAGCCTTATGCTATCACAACGAGCAGAGGATGTTATGGAGAATGTAGTTTTTGTAGTATTTCGTGTTTTTATAAGCTAAATAGTCCTAAAATCAAACAAACTTTCAGAAATGCTAAGTCAGTATCTGGTGAAATACATAATTTGGTAGATAAGTATAAAATAAAAAAGTTAAAAATTGTGGATGACAATTTCTTTAGAAATAATTCGAATAACTTTTTACGAGAATTAATAGAATTAATATCAGATTTGGATATATCCTTCAGGTTATCTGCAAGACCTAATGATATTACGGAAGAAAGAGCAAGTTTGCTTAAACAATTAGGGGTAGTAGTAGTTGCTATTGGAGTAGAGAGTGCAGATACTGATTCTTTACGCTTATTCAATAAGGGGGTTGGAATTGAAGTAAGTGAAAAAGCGATATCCTATCTGCGAAAAAATAAAATAACATGTTTGGCTAATTTTATTATGTTTAATCCAATGATTACCCTGGAAGGATTGAATGCAAATTGTGAATTTGTCGAAAAACATATTGAAGATTGTATATTTCATAGAATTAATTCACATTTGTGGATAAGATCTACAGATCCTATTGCAGATATTCTTATTAAAGAAGGGGTATGTAAACGAAAAGGCTTTCCATATTTAGAGTGTCAATATAGATCAGAAGAAGTGATTAAAATAAGAAAATATTTTGACCAATGGTGCAACAGTAACATGGAAGAGTATTATGAGTGTGTAGATATTTTAATGGCCCAAGGAACTCAAGGGAATGATTGCCAATATCAAAAATATAAACTTATGATTGTTAAAGATGTAGAAATTTTAAAAACACTGATCGTCTTTAGCCTTGAAAAAAAAATAGATACAATGGGAGAAGATTATATCATTAAGTGTATCAATGAAAATAATTTCTACATCGGAGTAAATAATAATATTGGAAAATTATTAGGGCAATTAGTTACAGTTATAGTTGATCGTCCTTTAGGTACTTTGCACCCTAAGTATAAAAACATATATTATTCCATTAATTATGGATATGTAGAGAATCTTATGGCTCCAGACGGTGAAGAACAAGATGCATATATAATGGGAGTAGATAAACCATTGAAGAAATTTGCAGGCAAAGTTATTGCAATTATTCATCGAAAAAACGATGTTGAAGATAAATTAGTAGTAGCTCCTATAGATAAAGAGTATTCTAAAAAAGAAATTGAGAATGCTGTTTGCTTTCAAGAAAAATTTTTTGATTATGAGATTGAAATGTAGGAAACATCATAAAGTTCACACCCTATTTTGAAAAGGGCACCATAATATTCATTCCGGAGTATATTTATCAGCCAGTTTCGGGAGAGACAGGCAGCCTTTATAAGCTTGTTCTTCAATCCGGTAGGAATCAAAAATCCCTTGGACCACCTGATTGGTTGACTTGCCGATACCAGATGACCACTTCAGGAACCTTGCCTTATCCCATTCGCTGTACAACTGATGGTTGACAGGCATATTCTGAACTTTGCAAAAAAGTTCAGAGTAAAGGATTGTGCTTATAATATGCCGATCCTGGAAATGAAGATACTGGGACAAAACTTGGAAATCAATGAGTTTGTTCGAGTAGTCCGGAAAAATACTGGACAGCCTTATTCCAGAACCAACGGATTGTCGGAAACATGACGACCAACCAGTTGGAGGAGTACCGGGGGGAAGGTAGAAGAGCTGTCAGGCTACGATTTCTCTTACTACAATATCAAAACCCTGCAGGAAGAAATGAGCCGAAACCTGGTAAAAGGAGTTGAAGACTGCATCATAAAACTGTTCGATGAACTGTTCTACCAGCACTCCTACGACAATGACTTAAGCAAAAACATCCACTACTATAATGGCTGGAAAACCAACAAGAGCTGGATCATTAACAAAAAGGTGATCCTTCCGTGGATGCAGGCATGGAATTCCATCTTTGGAACGTACCGCCCAACGACTTATAAGGTCTTGGGCAAACTGCGGGATATGGAAAAAGCCCTAAACTACCTGCGCTCCTGTGTGGAACAGGTGGAGTGCGTGATCGGGTACAGCAGAGTATTCCGTCCGGAAGCGGACCTGTCCGGGATTTATGAAGAGCGGAGTGCTTTGTTGACTGCGATTGCTGCCCTGGAAGAGGTTCAGAGCAATCGAGAAGCTGGAGCTATGTGATTGTCAGGGCGAGACAATGTGCTTTAAGAAAAGGACGGGAATTCCCGTCCTTTCGCTATTTCCCAAATAAGTCGCTATGGCTTCCAGTTCTGGGCAAAATCAATAACCAGTCGGGAAGTGTATATTACGCGTGAATAGATCATTGTTCACGGATAAATAGATCACTTGTCACGGAGATTTAGGTCACCGATCTCGTCTCCGAGATCAGTGATCTAAATCTTCGTGTTTGCTTTATTGTGTCCAAAGGCAGCTTATAAAGTTTCATTGTAGCATCTGTGGCTATGCCGCCTGGAGAATGATTTTAACACTCCCCAGAACGGCCTCCGTTTCAGTGATATATTAGTGCCGGCATAGACATTCGCCTTTCTTGCGCTAATGACTTCCGGCTCAAGGTGCTGGATATCCTTCAGTAATTCATCGATTAACTCGCAGAGTGCGGTGACGGCTTCACAGGAATCAGCGCAGTTAACCTCGTCCAACAGGGGCATAGATAGTGCTATCAGCCATTGTCACTCACCCCGCTTTCTTCATCTGAAAACGCGTGGCGCTTTCTCATGGAAATACGGCCTTTGACCTCAATACTGTACTTGTTGTTGATGATGCGGTCCAGAATGCCTTCGGCGACGGCACTGCTTTCGTCTTCGGCCCGGTCACAATCAATGCGGTAATACCAGTCATCTACATCATACTGGGTACAGAGGATCAGCGCCCCTTTCTGGCTGCAGGCGTCAATCAGTTCCAGAAGATCATAGGCTTCCGATTCGGGAAGTGGTCGGAGAAGCCACTCGTCAATGATCAGTAGATCAAACCTGGCATAGGCCTTTTTCACCTTGTTTTGTGTATTCAGACTTTTGGCGACCGCATATTCATTCATCAGATCAGGCATACGGACGTAGCGGACCTTATAGAGCTGCCTGCATGCAGCAACTCCGAGCGCGTTTGCGATATAAGATTTTCCCGCGCCCGTTGCTCCCTTCAGGATTACATGGTGGTTGTCACGGATATACGCGCAAGTTGCAAGCTTTGTGATCAGCCCTTTATCCAGTTCACGGTCTTCATGGTACTCGATCGCTTCCACACAGGCCTGGCTTTCACTGAGTTTGGCTTCATGGATCCGGCGCTGGATTGTGTTTTTTCTTCGGGAAACGCTTTCTGCGTCTACAAGCAGCGCTAAACGTTCCTCAAAGGAGAGTGTCTTATAACGCTGTGGATCTTCCAACTGTGACTCCAGTTCCCTGGCCATGCCGGGAAGCCTCAGGGCACGCAGCTCTTTGACGGTTGTGAGGTCGATCATTTTTCATCGCCTCCTTCCCGGAACTGTTCCGCACCACGGGTAAATCCCCGGCTCCGGTGGCGATTCGCCCTTTGGGTAGATGGTTGATCTGTCTTCGCATCTTTCTTTACCGGGGATTTCAGCAATGCCTGAATCCCGCGGATGGAAGGATCACCACTGAACAGAAGGATCTGACGGCATGCCTCTTCGATCCGCTCAGCTTTGTATCGATCTGCGTATTTTTTCAGGCTGATGCAAGACTTAAAGCCTTGCTCAGGAGCTTTTCCGGATTCCAGAAAAAAGCGGACGACTTTTTCTGTATTGGGGCCGATCGTGGAGGCCCAGGACTGGAAATCATCCTTGGTATAGGTAAGATACTGCCGATGGTTCTCCGGCATATGCGAAGTTATCATGACTGGATCCCGCTTACGGCTGACCTCTCTTGGATGGACAGCTACCCGGTTTCCGTGAAAAAATACCTCCACTGTATTGCGTGTTACGCGAACGCTGACGGATTCGCCGATCAGGTCATACGGAACCGAATACTTGTTTAATCCGTCTGTAACAGTATAATCAAGAAGGACTGTCTGGTCTGACCAGACGGACGGCTCGTATGGATTGACAGGGAGCGGCTGCATGAATGCTTTCTCTTCATGGATATAAGCATCGCGGCGATTCCCTTCCCGCTTTTTAAAGGGATAACCATTGAGTTCTTCCAACTTTTCAGCTACAGCCTCTTTTGCGTCTGCCAGAGAGAAAAATGTTTCATTTCGCAGCGCTGCCAGGATCCATGTAGAGGCATAAGAGACACTGCTCTCGGCATGGCCCTTATCCTGTGGATGGCGGACGCGCGCGGGAACGATTGCGGTACCATAGTGGTCAGCAAGCTCTGAATAACTGCGGTTAAGGACCGTTTCCATACGGGTGTTTTTCAGCACACCAGTGCGGAGATTATCTGGGATCGTCAGCCTGGGTACGCCACCGAAATATTCATAGGCATGTACATGGCAGAGCAGCCAGTTTTCAGATTTCATGTCATTGCAGAGTTCGGCATAGACATAGCAGCTGCAGGGAAGAACTCCGACAAACAAGTACGCAGGAACTATTCCCCCGGTAATGGGGTCTTTGACCGGCAGTGTCCCGCCAGCCCAGTCCACTTCCATAGCATCTCCGGGTTTATGGTGGATCCTCATCGTGGCTTTGGATTTTTTCGCCCATGCCCGGTAAATGTCACAAAACTGTGTATACTGGTATGGGACGCGCCCAACATTGGAGCAATTAGCCTGATATTCTTTCCAAAGCAGTGTCAGGTTCACTCCTTTTTTTGCCAGTTCACGGTGGATCCAGGCACAGTCCGGTTCCAGATAAACGTTTGCTTTTTCCTGCCGTTCCGGATAAAGCAGGACATAAAGCTGTGAATTTGTCACCTCCATTCCAAGTGGCCATCGGATCCCTTTCTCATCAGCAAGCCGTTCTACTTCTCTTACAGTATTGCGGGAGCTGTGCAGCGATCCGGCGATCTGAGTGATGTTGTACCCAAGGCTCTGGAGCCTCAGGATTTCGCGATAATCTACCATGATCATCGTCCTCCTTAAATGATAGTCACACGAAAGTGTGCCATCCTTATTATAAGAATGACTTTGATCGCCGACTATCCCTCTTCGAGATCAGTGATCTAAATCTCCGTGGAAGGTGGTCAGATTGACCGTGAGGGATGGTCAGTTTATCTGTAATATACACCCAACGGATGAATCCGTAATATAGGTAATTGCGAAACTCCTTCGTAAACTTGAAGCAAAACAAGGAAAATTCGTACAGGGAAGGAGTTTTGGAATGAAAAGTGGATAACCGGATATTTTAGGCGCACTTTAATAAGCTATCTGCTTTATGAAAGTGGTAAGTCCTATGCTATGAGTGGCTTTAAGCTTTGAAGTGCTATAATAAAGTTGTAACGGAAGTGGCTAATAAGATATACTAAAAACAATAAGAAAAGAGGTTCTTATCATGCCACAGAATTACACACCAGAGTTTAAAAAGAAGATTGTCCGTCTCCATGAGGAAGAAGGACGCACCTATAAAAGTATCACTGCAGAGTATGGCGTATCAAAAGCCAGCATCTCCAAGTGGTGCCGTGAATTCAGCGAAGAATGCCAGACAAGCCCGGAAGCAAAAGAAGAATACGATTATATGAAAGAAATGCTCAAGCTCCGCAAAGAGAATGAAGAACTCCGTAAGGAGAATCTCTTCTTAAAAAAAGCGGCGGCATTCTTTGCAAAAGAAATCGATTAGAGGCTTATCGGTTTGTTGAAAAATATCAGAAAGATTTTGGGCTGCGCTGGCTGCTGCGTCGGTTGAATATTTGCCCTAATGCTTACTATAACTACCGGAAACACCGGAAGGCGGATTACTATACCCAAAAATCTATGGTACAGGCGCAGATCCGAGAGATTTACCACGAGCACAATGGGGTGGATGGATACCGAAGCATAACCGTTTATCTGGCACGCAAAGGCTTCCATTACAGTCCGATAACCATTCATAAGTATATGAATAAAGAGATGGGGCTGTATGCGATTGTACGTCCTAAAAAGCCAGAATATATACACGGGAAGCCACACAAGGTATTTGAAAAATAAGCTGGCTCAAAATTTTACTGCTGAGCGGGCAAATCAAAAATGGTGTACAGATTTCACCTACCTGTTCTTGAAAAATGGGGAGGTACGTTATAACTGCAGTATTCTTGATCTCTATGACCGCAGCATCATTGCGAGTATAACGGACCGTTATATCACATCAGAACTTGCCATCCGTACTTTGCAGAAGGCCCTGGATTCGCAGCCGATGAGGAAAGGAGAAGTACTCCTTCATAGCGATCAGGGGGCACAGTATACATCGAAAGCATTCGTTGAGTATTGTGAATCCGTTCATGTAACACAAAGTATGAGTAAAGCCGGATGCCCGTATGACAACGCACCAATGGAACGGTATTTCAATACCTTGAAGAATGAATGCACAAATCTATATGAATTTCGTACCGAGGAGGCACTCTATCAGACGGTGGAGGAATTTGCATATGTCACGTATAATCATGTGCGCCCTCATAGTTTCAATGGATATCAAACACCATATCAAGCTCGAATTGCATAAATCGATATTTTTTAGCCACAAGTGTTACAAAAAAGCTTGACCACAACACACTCCCTGATCTGCTCGGCCCATTCCCGTATCCGGAACTGGGCGGCAACAATAGACGTTTCTGATTTCATAGATTCACCTCATTTCAACCATGTATCAAAAGTTAAGTACTAAACTTTTGATACCCAATAATAGAATTTGAATCTATTATCCCATACATGGTCTGCTTTTTCGAGGTACGCACTACCTACCGTTTACGAATGATCTGCGCTCAAAATATGAATTGAAATAGAAAAACTCTCCATATCAATGGGGTTCTCCGATTTCCCTTGATATGGAGAGTTTCATTTTTATATCGTAAACGTCAAACGGCAAGGTACTTACTATTTGGCGTTCACCAATATTAGGTAGACATATATAACAAATTATTCAAACACCCCACTTTATTTTGAGCACCTATTTTTGTTTATTAAAACAATAATTAACCTATATAGAAATACAGTGACTTCCGCTATTGAAGATAAAATACATATCGAGTAAATGTTTAATTTCTCTAATACAAATAATAGAATAAGTCCACATAATTGAATAATCATACCTATAACATTAGAAAAATTTGCATATTTCGATAACCCCATTGGTACCATAACTGGAAAACACAAAATATATGTTGGCAATATAACAACCATAATTGGTAATAAACATCTTAAAATATTTCCGGCAAACCCATACTCTTTTCCAAATAAAAAAATGCAAATTGGATTAGCAAAAATAAAGAGCACGATTGCTCCTATCATAATAATTGGCATCACAATAAATAAGAGTTTTTTTACTAATCGAAAATTTTTTTCTCTTATCATGTAGGGATACATACTATCAGCAATCGGAGAAGCGCTCGTTTTACTTAATGAAACAATTTTATCAGCCGAGGTATAATATCCAAGCATCGCAGATGAGCCATATATATAGCTTAGTATGATTGTATTTAAAGCCTGATATACTGTTGACGCAATCCTCGATACAAAAAAAGGCAACGTTTCTTTAATATGTATTAATAAACTGCTCAGTTGCACTTTTCTCATAACTATTTTATAATTTTTCCATAAGTCAAAATATGTGACAAGAACAGCCATTGTATTTCCTAAAAGATTGATTAATGGTACCTTATAATAATCACTTTCTTCTTTTATAAACAAAAAAATTAAGCACATAAAAACGACTTTTATTAATAGGGTTCTATATGTTATAACTTTCATTTTCTCTATACCTCTATAGAAAAAATCCGGAAGAAAAGCATTTATTATGTATGCTGCCAAATATAACATATAAAACCCGAAATCATTATTCATTGAAGAATTAAACGATACGTAGATAGCAAATATTATTGTTACTAATATTCCAAGTCCTATCTTGGCTACTGTAACTGAAAAAAGTAATTCTTCAATATACTTCTTGTCATTTTTGTGCTCAACAACCTTTTGTGTGGCCGAAAGTATGAATCCTAAATCCATAATAATAGTGACATAAGACATATATGCTAGGGCAATTCCAGTTTTTCCATAAGCCACTGCACCTAATACTCGCGTCAAATAAGGTACTGTTACCAAACTACACAATTGTGTCGAAAATGTTAGTAAATATAAAAAAAATGTATTGCTTAATAATTTTTTATCTATATTTATATGTATTTTTCGCATAAAACACTCCTTTTTCCTCTTTTCAATATGATTTACAGCCCGTTTTTATCCTTCGTAAAAGGCTGATACCAAAGCTAACTACATCTGGAAAACTCTTGAAAATAGAAAAAAGCAGTTTGTATAGTGGTTTTGTTAAGTACGATTTTTTCTCCTGTATAAATGATATATATTGCAATTTACATTTTTTTTCTTCATTTCTCATCTTATAATATTGCCATATTACACTTACTAAAAATATTCTTTGTGCTTTTAAGAAAAATTCCATATCTTTTTCTTTCTTAAAAAAAGCTATTTGTTCAGCCGATGCATCAATAGAATCTTTCACTTTTTTGAGAGAGAAATTATGTGTAATACTTTCTGAATTCATAAAGTAATAATATAAATTCGCATTAATATATACACTTTTTTTTGCATTATAAATAACTTTATAAGTCGTATACATGTCTTCATGATATTTTCCTACTGGGAAACTAATACCGTTAAATATCTCTTTTTTATATAGTTTATTTGGCGCTATAACCTCCCTTTCAGATCTAATACTAATTGCCCTTCTCTCCATTTCTCTTCCTGTCAATACATCCACTTTTACATGTTTATATTCTTCTTCGCTTATCTCAGACATTTTAGAGAATCTTACATGTTCAGCATAACATATATCAGCATTATATTTCTTTATATTTTGATATAGCAATTCGACAGCCTGCTTATGTACTAGATCATCTGAGTCAATAAATATTACATAATTGCCTCTCATAATTCTCATTCCACAATTTCTCGCATCAGACAAGCCCCCATTTTTTTTGTGAACAACTCTAATTCTTTTATCTTTTTCAGCATATTGATCGCAAATTTGGGGCGAAGCATCTGTAGAGCCATCATCGACTAATATAACTTCTAAATCTTTATAGGTTTGTTCTAGAATGGATTCTAGACATCTGGCCAAATATTTTTCAACATTATAAACAGGGACTATTATACTAATTAATTCTCTCATATTTTCTCCCTTTTCTATTTACAATCCATTCTCTTTGAAATATAAATCTGCTTTTTCTATTTCCTTTTCAATAATTACATCTATATTTTTGTACTGTTCCCATATTCTATCCCAATCTTTAGCTTTATATTCCTCAATGCTTGAAATTTGAAGATCTGTCATCCCCACTAATTGTAATAAACTTTCGATTCTTGTATTTCTATCCAAACTTCTATATGCTACTAATTTTTTCTTAAAAAGAAGACTAAGTGCTATGCCATGAAAAGAATTTGTAACAACATACTCCGCATTTCTTAATAAATAGAGGAATTCTCCAGGCCCAATATCATCCATCAAATAATCCGTGTTCTTGTCTTTGAATGCATTATATTGAATTGTAATACACTGCACTTTACTTTTATTTTTAATTTCTCTAACTAATTCATCTGACAAAGGCTGCATCCCGATAGCATAAAGTAATATATATTTTGGCGGTGTTTTTATAGGAATCTCATATCTTTTCCATTCATCTACCGAAGTTAAAAACACTGGGTCAATGTTTTGCACCGATGAAATATTCATTTCTTGTTCTAAAAGATCTTTTGCCGATTTTTCCCTTACACTAATTCCTTGAAATCTTTGAATATTTTCAGAAATAAATTGAATTGATTGCTCATCCAATTTGTCCTGCCCTATACTTGCAGCATATGATAATTTAAGTGCATTATTATTTACAAACCCAAAGAAAAAAGCTTTATCATATTGAGTATTTATTGGATTCCAAATTTGATCACTTCCACATATATATATATCGTAGCTTTCCTTTAAATTTTGTAAATCTTCGTAAGTATAACATGTCTTTGACAATTTAAGGTAATTCTCAAATTTTCTAAATGCATCAAATCTTTTCTTATATCTTTTTCCTACAACTAAATATTTAAGCTTCGTTTTAACTTTTTTTCTTTCATTTTCATGATTCTTTTCATAAATATCTGTAAGATATTTGGGCCGGTAATTAATAATTGTTATATCATACCCTCTTTTTTCTAAATATTTATAGAGCGATAACGCCTGTAAACTTGCTCCATAATTTATTGTGCAATGCATTGATAATAAGCCTATTTTTTTCACTTGTCTCACTCCCAATCTATCTCGTATACTTTTTTACCTTATTAATAATTTTTTCAGGGAAAATTTTTTTTAAAACTCTCCTTGAAAACTCAAAAAGTTCATGTGTGTGCAAACAGACCCGAACATGATTTTTTACTAAATCCTTATGAAAGACTTCTTCCATGGCTTGATCAAAGTTTTGACACTCTCTGTATTTTCTTAAAAATTCTTCTCTCTTAGCATTTTTTTTAATAGGACGCTTCAGCGTACCTTGGGCATTGAATGGTTCTTCAACTGGTCTTTTATCCGCGTATATATATTTATTCATAACAAGGTCTTCGAAAAACTCTTTACCTTTTTGAGTATTAATCATAATGCACGAAACATTTTCAGAACCATAACTCACTTTGGGTTGACATGTTCCCAAGCCATAATAATCGCTCAATGCAATATCTGCCACTCTTTCTTGTTTAGCATATCTACAGTTATAACAATTTTCTCTTAAACTCACATTTTTATGAAAACCAAATTGGTAAACGTCATTATCTTGAACATTTTTTTTATAAAATATATTTCCCTGTTTATCTGACATAGTAAAGTAATATTTACTTGTACCAAATTTTTCATCTCGGAATTTGATATAAAATGCCTTCTTCTTCTTATTCTGCTCAACCTTTTTTATGTGTTGGAGTAAATATTCTTCTGGTGCCATACCGTGACATAACACTTCCACTAAAACTATACTGTCTTCTGCCCTTATATTCTCAGCCAATTGCTTTACTGCAGCCACTTGGCAGGGAGTTCCAATAAACAAAATTTTCTCTTCTTTACTAACTAACTCTTTTATTCTTCTATATACCCCTGTTAAATCGCTCCAGACATATTTGGAATTAGCAAACTTGTCTATTTCTTTTCTAACATTTGTAATAGAAAATTTAGCTTTGTGTTCTGCATTCATATAGCAACCGCAAACATAAAGGCCATGCTCAATTGCATATTGGTATAAAGCAAATGCGATCCCGCCCGAAGCAGATTTTCTTCTTTGCTCTTCCTCAGTATGCCACCCTGCATATACCTCTTTTATTTCATGGGTTTCTATTTTATTATTAGCAGGACATAACTTCTGACATTTGCCACAAGAAATACATATATTCTCATCGATATATGGGTAGGCAACCCCTTCTTTACCTATAACTTTAGAAATACATTGTTGAGGACATACATATTCACACAATCCACATCCTGTACACAGTTCTTTCTTACATATATCCATTTCTCTCACCTTACTCCACTAAGTTTATCAACGGAAAAATAATATCCGAAAGTTCAATTTGTATCTCCGCCATATGCATAAACAGGTAAAACGCATGTACTTCTTTTGCCAAAATTAATATACTAATCCCAATAATAATAATTTTTATTCCCTTAACGTTACTAGAAATCAAAACTATCATTTCAAATAAAAGACAAAGAATTGGAATTGTAATAAATCTGCTATACACCGCACCTTGTACAAAAATCCCCGTAATCAATCCACAATATGAAAACACATGTCCAGTTATTAGGAATTTATATATATTTGTTGCATAACTTTTCTTTTCAAGTACTTTTCCCTTTACAGTCATATTAAACATAAGAATATTTGCTAAAAACAGAAAAATATATATTATCCGCTGTGCCAAATAATAACTTCCTGAAGAAGCTATTGCATATTCTGATTCAGTATCTCTAAAATATGAGTATGCCTTCTCTGTAATGTTTCCAATAATTTCTCCAAAAATGTTACCCGACATTCCTTGGAATATTGTATATAGAAAAGATATTCCTAAAACAACTACCAACATAGAACACAATATTAGAATATTATGTGTATTTCTGACATCTTTTGCAAATTCAACCAATATTCTTACCCCAATATAAATGATCATAGTATCATGAATAAATACCGGAGCTATATAGCAAAGATAAGTCCATATATTTCTCTTATTATTTATCAAGTCACGATATAATGCATATAAGAAAATTATAATAGCAATAATATTTCTTCCTGAAGAATATACCAAAGACCAATCTATGGTCAGAAAAGCTAACCCTATGAAAAGAAGCTGTCCCCAACCATTTATACTATTTTTATAACAAAAATCTGAGGTTAAATAGAGTACTATTCCAAATGTTATAAAACCACATATAGCAGAAAAGAAATATTTTGAACCAAAATTCCCTAAAATCCAAAACCAAATATCTATCAAGAATAGATTATTATAATTCAATCCTAGTGTTTGACCAAATGGTTTTCCTATATATGTCTCAATATATATCCAATAATTTGTAACATCACACAAACTTAACGGCCTAAAATAATAGCCTACAATACCAAAAATAATTGCCAATAAAAAAAAGGCTGTTTTGGAACGACCTTTTATTGCTCTGCATAATACCAATGGTATTGCTGCTATCGGCGACAGCAAAAAGACTAAAATTAATAGTACTGCCCAATAAAAATTTTGAATATTATGTTTATAAATCTTCATCTTACCATCTAAACTTTCGCTTAATTTCTAATTCAAATTAAAATATACCAATTTTCAAATTTACCTTCTCACAAAGTTGCTTAATGTTGGATAAACATATTTAATTAAGGCAACATAAATATGTATATTTCTATGTTTTATTAGTGTAATCAATAATTTTTTATATATATTCATTTTTTCCCATTGCAAACACTGATAATCTGCCCTATCAATTTGTTTTGATAATTTTCTAACATATCTTATACATTCAAAATAATTTTGTTGAGCGTTTGCAATTTTAAGTGTTTTCCAAAAAAGCACACTAATCTTTCTCCTCATCATTTGTTGCTTAAAATATTTACTGCAAACATACTCCGGGAAATAATCAACATAATACTTTTCAATGGCTTCTGAGCATTTATCTAATTCATAACTTATTGGATAAATATTCTCTTTTTTTGATTTCACTTTCCATTGTCGATACAAATATAATTCGTCCGGTATAACTCGTATTTTATCTGCTTTAGATATATATTCAATATTAAATAACCCATCTTCATTTTTTCTAATTTTTTTATTGAATCTAATATTACATTTTCTAAGCATTTCCATGCTATAAAGACCGGCCCAAACACTTCCAAAAAGAATTCCTGTTAAAGTTCCATCATCAATAATCTCATTAAAAATATCCTTTACATCGTATGTTCCACTTCTCATTCGCATACTTTTTTTAATTGTATATCCATTATAATAATAATTATATTGACAAAAGCATGCTTGAATTCCATTTGTCATTCCGTCAACTAATCTTTCGATGAATGTAGGTTCTATTTTATCGTCTGCATCAATAAAACTTATATATTCTCCTTTCCCTTTTTCAATACCTATATTTCTTGTATCAGATACTCCTGTATTTTTTTTTGATATTACAGTAATTTTGTTGTCTTTTTTTTGATAGTGGGCACATATCTTATAAGAATTATCAGTAGACCCATCATCAATTAGTAAAATTTCTATATTCGAATAAGATTGAGCAAGTATGCTCTTTATACAAGCTTCTAAATATTTTTCGCCATTATAAACTGGCACAACAATCGTAACTAGTTTTTTTTCTTTCATTTCATCCTCTTTTATTGTAGAGATATATAAATATATCTCATTCTTTTTTTTATAATTTTTTCAGAAAATTTTTCTAAGCTCTGTTCATTAATTACTTCTTTTCTATTCTCTGGACTACGCAAAATGTCTACACCATTTTCTATACTAAATAGAACATCGTTGATTCTTTTTTGATCAAAAAGTAAGTTTTTGTTTAAAATCAAATCACGATTTCCCCTAATATCTGAGGCTATACAGATTAAATCACTAGCCATTGCTTCCATTAGTGCCACTGACAACCCTTCTCTTTTAGATGGGAACACAAAAATATCTGCTATTTTGTATATCTCCGCGACATCTTGCCTGAACCCTAAAAAAATAACCTGTTTTTCTACTCCTAATTCTCTTGCAAGCTTTTCAAGATACCCTCTTAAAGTTCCCTGTCCTACCAGTAAATATTTCACGTTAGATTGATGTAATTTAACCAGCGCCTTAATAACGATCTCCTGGTTTTTGTTTTTATTCAGTTCCCCTACAGACAATAAAACTGTGTCGTCAGGACTAATTCCAAATTCTGCTCTTTTTTTCGGTATATCTACTGTTACATTTCTGAACTTTTCTACATCAATTCCCACACCTGGAACATATTCCACTCTTTTCGCGTGAAATTTTCTTTTTGCTCTATGATAGTCCTCTTGATTAATGGTAATCAGCACATCTGTAAATCTTGAAAGGAATTTTTCAATTGGATAATAAATCAGCCAATTCTGAATCGGTGCGCCTTTATAAAAATGGAATCCATGCGCTGTATAAATCACCCTCGTATTTGTTTTGTGTCCCACAAGTCTTCCTACTACACCGCCTATCGGAGAATGGCAATGAATAAATGTATAATGATATTTTCTTGCCAATTTCAGTACTTGTTTATATGCTTTCCACTCTTGATTTAATTTCATAACATTTCTTTCAAAATCAATTTGAAAATAATGTACTTTCATTTGGCGTAACTTTCTTTTAAGTTCTTGTATTCTCTCTTCTGTCCAGGCACTTCCTTTGTCAAAATTACAAGCAACGTGTACTTCATATCCCATCGTCTGTAGAATCTCTATATTCGAAATATTAAACTGACCAATCATTGATGCTACCGATGCAAGCATTAACATCTTCTTCATCACTTATGTATCTCCTTTATGTTTACATATTCTTCTTAATCAAGCTTATTATTCAGCTTTCAACACTCACTACTCTGTCTTTAATTTTTTCTTATTATCTATACTATTCTTGCCGGTATACCGATATATGTCCCTTTTTCCACTATATTATTGATCACAACAGCTCCGGCCCCAATCATGCAATCTTCACAGACCGATACATTATTTTTTACTGTTGCTCCAATTCCTACCCATGTTTTTCTTCCTACGTGAACATTTCCTGCCAATTTGGCTCCAACTGAAACATGCACATAGTCTTCTATTGTATTATCATGTTCAACGATCGCCCCTGTATTAATTATGCAGTGTTTTCCAATAACTGCCCCTGGATTAATCACAGCGTTAGCCATAACAACTGTCCCCTGATCAATTCTAGTATCCAATTTAGAAATAACTGCATTAGGGTGAATAGCTGTATACCAAGAATCCGTCTTTACTTCTTTAGAGATTCTTTCTCTGATTTCAGCGTTACCAATCGCAATTATAAATTTTGCCTGTGAATATTTTTTATAATCATTGACTGTACCGAGAATAGGAATACCTGACAATTGATCAGGAAGACTTTTATTATCATCTAAAAATCCTAAAAGAATATCCCCTGATTTTTGGATAATATCTGCAACAACTTTTCCATGACCACTTGCGCCGATAATTATGACTTTTTTTCTCATAATCCTTCCTCTCGTGAATTCATTCCCAAAAACTCTTCCATTGTTTCTGATGTTCCGCTACTGATACCCTCTCTTTTTAATACTGTCTGTACAGTCTTGGAAATAATTCTTACATCTCTTTGAAATGAAATATTTTGCGTATACCATACATCCATCTCAAATCGCTTTTCCCAATCTACTGTATTTCTTCCGTTAACCTGAGCGTATCCGGTAATTCCTGGTCTTACGTCATGACGGTGTTTTTGCTGTTCGTTATATCGATTTAAATATTTCACTAAAAGAGGACGTGGCCCGACAACTGACATATCTCCTTTTAAGATATTAAAAAGTTCTGGAAGCTCATCCAGGCTTGTACTTCTTAACCACCTCCCAAACTTGGTAAGTCTCACACTATCTGGTAATAAGTTTCCCTGTTCATCTTTTTCATCTGTCATAGTACGGAATTTATATAATGTGAAGATCTTCTCATTCAGCCCCGGCCGTTCCTGTTTAAAAATGACAGGACTTCCAAGCTTGATTTTCACAAGTCCTGCTGTTACCAGTAGGACCGGACTCAATACAACGATTCCTCCAAGTGCACAGACGAAATCCAACGGTCTTTTGATGCACGCTTCATAAAATCCTTTTCTTCTTCTCATACCAGACACCTACTCAAAACATCCCTTCACAATCTCGATCACTTTCTCCTGCTCTTCCACCGTCATCTTATTATCACTCGGCAGACACAGGCCTCTGTGGAACAGATCCATTCCCACATCCAGCGGTCTTCCGTCCTGTCCTACGGCTCCCCCTGCAATATAGGCATTGGTCTTTGCCCGTCCATTTCCTTCTCTTGTGACAAAGCCGTTCATCCGGTAAATCGGCTGCATGTGCATTGGTTTCCAGATTGGACGTCCTTCTGCGTTGTAGGATGCCAGTGTTTCCAAAATCTCTGTCGGACAGCTCTTCCCCGGCTCACTGATATACAGTGCTTCCTGTTCTCCCCGTACCTGCTTGCACATGGCTTCCGGATCGATTATCATACAGCTCAGCCAAAAGTTCGGCTCACTGTTTTCTTCATCATATGGATTCATTTTCACTGGAAGGTCTTTGAAACCTTCTTTATATCTCTCATAAATTGCTTTCTTCTGTGCGATATGTTCTTCCAGATATGGGAACTGTCCTCTGACCACTCCTGCAATCACGTTACTCATCCGGTAGTTGTATCCCAGTTCCTCATGCTGGTACCACGGTGCGTTCTCTCTGGACTGAGTAGACCATTTCCGCACTTTCTTTGCAGCTTCTTCATCTTCTGTCAGAAGCATTCCTCCGGATGATCCTGTAATGATCTTGTTTCCATTAAAGGAAATACAGTTATACGCTCCAAAAGTTCCGGTCTGTACACCTTTATAGGTTGCTCCGAGAGATTCTGCTGCATCTTCGACAATCACTGCACCATGTTTTTTACAAATTTCCCGGATTTCATCGATTTTGCCCGGTGTTCCATAAAGATGTGCAACTACCACAACTTTTACTTCCGGATAGAGTTCAAATGCTTTTTCCAAGGCTACCGGATCCATGTTCCAGGTGTCGTACTCCGTATCAATAAATACCGGAACACCGCCTTCATAAACAACCGGATTTACCGTGGCATCGAATGTCATATCTGAGCAGAACACCTTATCTCCCGGCTTTACCCCTGCCAGCTTCACTGCCATATGAAGCGCTGCTGTTCCGGCTGATAATGCCACCGCATACTTACAACCGACTTTTTCACAGGCAAGTCGTTCTGTCACATTAATATTTTCCCCAACCGTTGACATCCAGTTGGTTTCATATGCTTCTTTTACATACTCCAATTCCGGACCATGCATGGTCGGACTGGAAAGCCATACCTTTGATTCAAATGGTTTCATACTTTCACCCATGATTCTCCCTCTTTCATTCCTTTTTTACATTAAAAAGAAGCCCCAAGACAGGACTTCTTGTTTTTCTTCTTTCTCTTTACTTTTCTGTCCGGATCCCAATCAGTATCTTCCTCTTCTGTCCGAACAGTTCTTTTTCTATCATTACATAGCAAAGTCGTATCTTTTTCTTTACGATATTTCCAACATAATGTTTCAGCGGTCCTTCTGCCGAAAGAATCTTCTTCTCGTCGTCCAGCTCTACATCCGACAGCCGGACAATCTTTTCCTTGTCTCCATCAATCAGATTCTCAAGAAATTCCTGTTCTTCTGATGAAACCGCAAGAAAGATGTCTTCCTCGGCCCGCAATAATTTCGTAAGTCCGGGGATGTGCTTGAGTTCCCAGTACAGGGCTTCCGGATCTTTTGTGGTTACAAAGAGATATCCCGGAAACATAGTTTCCACATGGCAGATCTTCTGTCCTTCCAGGCACCAGATCCTTTCTCTTCTTATATAAAAGCAGTCTTCATAGAGATCTCTGTGAAGTTTGCTTTCGATGATCGTTTTCATTTCCTCTTCTTTTCCGGTCATCACCTGTATCACGTACCACATAGTCCCTCCTGAAAAAGGGCGTGCTTCGCCATTTCACGGCCTGCGCCCCGAACTCATTCCCTTTTCTTACGGCAGTTCTTTTCCCGGCAGTCTTTACTGTCGTGAAAATGTTTGCTGCTGTATTTTTCTATCATTCTGCCAGATCTGATCTCCCGGAAGGCGGATTCCAAACAGAATCGTTTCCTGTCTTCCAAAGAGTCCTACTTCTGCCAGTACATAGCGTTTTCTCAGACGTTTCCTAACAATCTGCCCGGAATATGGTTTGAGAATTCCACCGACCCGGATCAGATTTCCCTCGTCATCCGCTTCGACTTCCGACAGTCCCATAGGAACATCCAGCCGTTTTCCACAGACTTGTTGAAGAAAGTGCAGATCTTCCTCTTCAATCCGGACTGGACATTCTTTTCCTCCGACAGGCTGTGGGTATTCTCTCGATCTTTCCAGAACTTCTGCCAGTTCTCCCATCTGATCTGTTTTTACAAAAATAAATCCCGGAAACATCAGTTCCGTATCCAGAATCAGCTTTCCATCTGCACGGAACAGTTTTTGCTTTTTCAATACGCTGCAGACATCCCACAGTGCAGGATCTACCGTCTGGCGTAACAGCTCTGCCGCTGCTTCTTCTTTTCCGGGTACAGACCTGAGTGCATACCAGTTTTCCATGCTCCACACCTCTCAGCTTTTTGACGTAATCTCAAGGCCGGTCCAGAATCCTTCATTCTGCCAGAGTTCTGACGGTCCTTCGATTTTTGCAAGACGCCGATGCCGGTCAATTTTCCTGATTCTTGCTTCGTTTCCAACAAGAGGGCCTTCTGTCACTATCGTCACACCGTCCAGGATAATGCCTCTGGACATGGGAACATAATGATCCGCTCCGCCAAGTCTGCGCAGAAATGCTTCTGTCTCTTCATCGACCGGAACCGCTTCCTGATCCCGTGGAACGCAGTCTGTTTCGCTTTCCAGAAAAAACATGCCCGGAAACAGCGGTGCATGGAGATAATGCCAGCTTCCCTCATACCGTTTCATCCGCTCAAAGGTAAACAGAAATGCTTGTGCCTTGGCAGTGGAATCCTTCTGTTTCCAGTTCTGTACGGCCTCTGCTTCCTGTCCCTTTCTGCAATGCAGCATATACCAGATGGCTGCTTCCCCCTTTTCGTAAAGTTTTTTACTCTGCGAAAGGGCAGATATATCATGGTAGTAAGGTATATTTTCTAAGCGGTATTCTGGCTGACGTTTTTTTCTGACGTGAAATAAAAAGAAAAGAATTTGGAAAAATAAAATGTGATTTTATGACTGCTCAGGAAAAATTCTGTCGTACAGACGAGATTTTTGACGGCAAATAGATCCCTATTTTGTTTAAAATATGTAAAGGACAGCATTGTGGACAGATAAAATCAACTGTTTTCTGCCATCGCAGTAGATAATCTCGTTGCTTTTTTTACTTATTGTGCTATAATAATTGAGGGTAACAGAAGAAAATGTTATCTCTATTTATAATGAAATAAAAAATATTTCACAGAGTAAAAAACTCTGTGAATTTTTTTCTAAAAATTTCCTATAAAAAACTCCTTCCACGACAGGCATCTATAGTTCTGCCTCTCATGAAAGGAGTTCTTTTTATTCCACACTTTTCAGTGATTCCACCATATCGATTTTCTTCAGTTTATAATACATTACCCAGTTGACAAACAGGGAAAATGCTGTGGTGAACAGTGCACTGTAGAGGTAACTCTGCCACTTAACCACTCTTCCGAACATGACCGCGTCTACCTCCACAGTCGTGATGACAAAACGGTGGAGCAATGCCCCAAGTACGATACCGACTACAATACTGAATATCGTCAGCATAATATTCTCCCGGTATACATAGGAACTGACTTCCGTATCATAAAATCCAAGCACTTTCAGGGTTGCAAGCTCCCGCCTCCGTTCTGTGATATTGATGTTATTCAGATTATACAGTACTACAAAGGCAAGCAGTCCTGCTGAAACAATCAGTACCACAATAACCAGATCCAGGCTCTGTAACATGGTATTTAACTGATCCTCAATACTGTTCGTATAAGTAACGTTCATCACACCGTCATACTTTAACAACTCTTCTCCTGCCTGTGACAGTTCTTGTGCCGATGCGTCTTTCAGATCAAAAAGAATGCTGTTATACTCCGGTTCTTCTCCATACAATTCCTGATAAAGTTCCGGCGACATATAGACGTAATGCTGCATATAGTTTTCACAGACATCTGTGATAGTCACTTCTTTTTCTTCCCCGTCTGCACCGAGGTAAATGGTATCTCCACTGGAAACATCCAGTGTATTGGCCATTTTTTCTGTCAGAATGACGCCGTCATCCTGGATATGATAGACCTCTCCTGTCGCCCGACTGCGGAAGTTCATAAAGTCTTCGATTTTATCTTTATCTTCCGGCACACACAGGTAAACATCTTCTGTACTTCCATCGACGGATAAGGATATCGGCTCTCTTGCCATCTCCATCTCAATGTATCTGTCCATCTTATCCATTCCATCCATGGCATTCTTGATCTGTTGAACCTCATCCTCTGTCACACTGCTGCTCAGATAAATCATGCCATCATAGACCTGAATCTCCTGATACTGGATAGTTCCAATGCACATGATGGAATCCCGGATACCGAATCCGACTACCATCAACGCCATACAGCCGCCGATTCCGGCGATTGTCATGAAAAACCGCTTCTTATAACGGAAGAGATTCCGGATTGCGGATTTCCATGTAAAGTTCAAATGTTTCCAGATCAGGGTGACTCTTTCCAGAAGAATCCGCTTTCCTTCTTTTGGTGAAGGTGGTCTCATCAGTTCGGCCGGCTGTGCCGCCAGTTCTTTATAACATGCATAGAACGTAGCAAGCAGAGTACATGCCAGCGCCGCTCCCGTTGCCATCACCGCATAACTCCACTGATAAGGGATCACAATGTGCGGCAGATGGGTATACATAATCTGGTATGAGTAAAGAATGACATATGGAAATAGTTTTTCTCCGATCAATACTCCAAATATACTGCCGCCCATCGTCGCAAGAAATGCGTACATCATGTATTTTCCTGCAATGGCTCCTTTTCCGTAACCAAGCGCTTTTAATGTACCGATCTGGGTTCGTTCTTCCTCCACCATCCTTGTCATGGTTGTCAGACTGATCAGGGCCGCCACAAGGAAGAAGAGTTCCGGGAACACTTCTCCGATAGCACGCATCCGGTCTGCGTTTTCGCCGTAGCTTGTGTATTCTGCCAGAACGTCTCTGTCATTGACATACCATTCCTGATCTTCGATCTCATCTACTTCTGCTTTCGCATCATCGATCTTTATCTGAGCATCCGCCAGTTCTTTCTCGGCGTCTGCTTTCTGTGTTTCATATTCTTTCCGGCCGGATTCCAGCTCGGCCCGTCCGTCCGCAAGCTCGGCTTCCGCCTGTGCCAGACTTGCCTCCTGCTCCGTAATCGTATTTTTTGCAGCCGCAATCCGTGATCTTCCGCTTGCAATCTGAGATGCCGCCGAAGAAAGTTCGGACTCGGAAGCACGGATCTTTGCTTCAGCAGCGGCAATCTGCTCATCTCCTGAGGCGAACCTAGCTTCTGTCGCCTGCTTTGCGCTTGCCAGTGCTGCTTTTCCCTCTTCCAGCGCTGTTACACCAGATTCCCACTGAGCCTTCGGCTTAGCCAATTCATCCGCCAGCTTCTTTCTCGCTGCGGCTGCCTGTTCCTGAAAGACTGCTTCCTGTTCCGAAAGGGTCTGATCCACTTGTTCCAGATTGTTTTTCTCTTCATTTAGAGGCTTAATTTGTTCTTCAATCTCTTGCAAAGCTTCCTGAACTGAAGCTTTTTTATCCTCTAATTCAGCTTTTTTATCCGTCAGACTGCTAATCTCCTGATTACTCTTATCCCATTTCGTCTGAAGTGAAATAAGCTGTGCATTCATTTCTTCTGTGACAGAAGATGGATCGGCCTCCATAGCTGCTTTCAACTCATCAACCTTTATTTTTAAGCCATCTGCTTCTTTCTGCTTCTGTGTAAGCTGAGTAAGTATATCCCCTACCTGCTGTTCAAATGATGCAAGTTCAGATAATTGTCCTTCTTTCTTCTGTTCCAACGCTTGAAGCTCTGCTTCCTTTTGAGACGCAAAATCTGCTTTTTTCTGCTCTAGCTCTTCTCTTGCCGCAAGAAGTGGCGCTTCCTGATTTGCAAGCTCAGCTTCCAACTTCTGCTCGGCCGCATCGATCTGCTGTTTGGCTGAATCCAGCTGATTCTGCAAATTTGCAATCTCTTCCTCCTGCTTTGCAAATTCTGCCTGAGCCTGACTTTTTCCGGACGCGAGGGCATTCTTCTGACTTGCCAGTTCCGATTTTCCAGATTTCAATGCTGCCGTTCCGCTCTGATACTGAGCCTCGGCATTTTGCAAGATCTTCTCCTGTCTGCTGATTTCTGCTTTGCCGGACGCCAGGGCTGCCTTGCCGTCGTCAATCTGCTTCTGTCCGTCCGTGATCTGCTGCCCGGCATCCTGTAATTCCTGTTCTGCCTTTGCAAGTTCCTCATCGGCTTCTTTTTTCGCATCATCCAGTTCGCTCTGAGAATCTGCGATCTCCTGAAGCGCCTTCGATTTGATCTCTTCTGTTCTGCGGACGCACTCTACATCGGCAATATCTTCCACCCGCTTTTTGACCTCAGCAACCAGATCGTCATATCCGTCTGTATAGCAGGTTTTTGCTTCCGCACCGTCTACAAGAAGATAAATTTCCGTATATACATCCAGCGCAAATGCCTCCGGTGCCACCACCGCAAAGGCGGAGACTTCACCGTTTCCGATCAGAGAACTTCCTCTTTCGATGGAGATATATTCCGGGCTGCTGCCTGCTCCCACGATCGTGAGTTCTTCTTTTTTCAGGCTGTCAGTAAGAGGATCTTCCGTGCCGGAAGAAAGCTCAAGCGTATCCCCGATCTCATAGCCGTTTGCCTCCATGAAATCTTCATCCAGTACACATTCGGAATCGCCTTCCGGCATTCTTCCTTCGGATAAAGTCGTCTGATTCACTGTCTCATAAGAAGATGCAATATGTAAGACTTTTTCATTTTCATCTACTTTACAGAGCGCATCAACGCTGTATCCGCCCTCCTCGGACCGGATACCTTCTACTTCGGACAGCGCCTTCACATCGTCATCCGTAAGTCCCAGGCTCCCCTGTACTTTCAAATCCATCAGGTTTGTCTCATCGTAATATCTGTCTCCGGAAACCCGCATATCCGGTTCCGAGGCACGGATTCCGGAAAAGAACGAAACTCCCAGAGCGACAATCAGAAAGATCGAAAGGAAACGGCCCGGACTTTTTCTGATCGACATCCAGAACTCTTTTCTTAATGCCGTCTTTTTCATATTATCACCGCCATTCGAACTCGACTCTACTTTACTTTCCAATGTCCAAAGCGCTTTCCACCTTCACGAATAATCTTCCCCTGTTTAATAAGCTTCTTCATTGCCCTCTGTACGGATGCTATGGATCGACCTGTCTTTGCAGCTATTTGCTTTTGACTCAGCCTATTATTCTCAGTCAAAAGTTGGATTATCTGATTTTGCAAAACATCTTTTAAAACATCATTCAAAACATCATTTTGATGTTTTGGAATTTCTGCATTCTTATTATTCTGCTCATCTTTCCATGTCTCTCGGAGATTCCTGTAAAATACAACCACAAAATCGTCTTTTTCGGTTCTAAACTCCACTTTGCATCCGGTCTCATCACATACATCTTTAATACGTTTTAAACCAGTAGCAAACGTCTCCATATCTTTTGAATAATAGAGAACTCCTGTAATCAGCTTATTTCTTCGAATTGCTTTCTTACTACCATCCAGGAATTCCTCCGGTGTATGCCCTTTCGGAAAACCTCCCGTTGTATGAATTTCTATCCTGTCTTTAAAAACATCAATCTCATTACACTGATTGTTATTGTACATTCTATGCCCATACGAATTAATGACTGCTTCTCGAATAGCTTCTACTGGTATTTCCGGGGTTTCTACCCGTTCAAGTCCTATAATATCCGCTTTCCAGTCCATTGCATCAATAATATATTGCTCACATACCTTGCTTAGTCCTATGATCGATCCTTTATCCTCACGGCGAATATCCGTAAAAGTCGCTTTTACATTTGTAGCGAATTTTGCCATCTGTACGTCATTTGTCTTACACGGACAAAATAAAGCAGCTCCTGCATTTAACAAATGTATTCCATCTTTAGCAAAAAGATCCAGCTTTTCCAGAACCACAGCCGGATCATCAGAATCCAATTCAATTCTGCCAACAGCTTTTGCTTTCATCAAATATGACTTAAAAGCTGCCATATCGATATCTTGTATTGTATACTCAGATGGCTGGTTCTCCCAGCTATACTTCTCTCCACCCCTTGCTAATAGCATATCAGAATACATTTCCTGCGACATAACAAGATCTTCATCCGCCTGTCTGATACGGGCAACATTATGAGCAAGATATGGTTGCTGATCTCCGGAGAACTTTACATATACCGTTTGCTTTCCATCTTTAAATGTCTTAACTGTAATCTCTGGGAAAATAGATGGGGTAATATGATTCTTTATTGCCTGACTTACTTTACGTAAGGTTTCATCATTAATTTCTTGTCCTAAAACATCTCCATTATTTCTGACGCCAAAATACAGTTCTCCAGAACCATGTTTATTTAAGATAGCAACAATAGATGAAATTGCTTCCTTTAGCTCTCCAGTTGTTTTCTTATATTCTATTTGTTCCGTTTCTATTCCGATATTTTCCATTCATTCACCTGCCATTTTGATCGTAAATTCAAGTCTACCACTCAATCGTCTCCACAGGAACCGGATGTTCGTTCCTGATCATCTTTGATACTTTTCCATTTTTAATATGAATGACCCTGTCCGCCATCGGCGTAATGGCCGAGTTGTGCGTAATCAGGATCACAGTCACACCCTTCTCCCGGCAGGTATCCTGCAAAAGTTTTAAAATTGCTTTCCCTGTATTATAGTCAAGCGCTCCCGTCGGCTCATCGCAGAGCAGAATCTTCGGATTCTTCGCCAGCGCTCTTGCAATGGAGACTCGCTGCTGCTCACCCCCTGAAAGCTGCGCCGGGAAATTCTTCATGCGGTCGCCCAGTCCGACTTCCCGCAGCACTTCCGCAGCGTCCAGCGGATCCTTGCAGATCTGAAGCGCAAGTTCTACATTTTCCAGTGCGGTCAGGTTCTGAATGAGGTTGTAAAACTGAAATACAAATCCGATATCATCCCGCCGGTAGCCGGTCAGCCGCCGGGCTTTAAATTTCGTGATGTCCGTCCCGTCAATCCACACTTCTCCGCTGGTGGCCGTATCCATCCCGCCCAGAATGTTGAGAACAGTAGTCTTTCCGGCGCCGCTCGGCCCTACAATTACGGCAAACTCGCCCTTTTCAATCTCGAAATCGATCCCGTCCACGGCGCGGATTTCCACTTCTCCCATTTTATAAATTTTGCGTACATCTTTCAATGTTACAAAGCTTGTCATGTGCTGTCTGTCACCTCTAATTTTATCTTGCATCAAATTCTTACTATCTTTATAATAACAGATAAGGGATTGAAAAAACAGTCCGAAGGAGGAATTTTTATGGGAACATTCAGAATGGAACAGGCTGTGACCGATGTTGCTCTGGACAAGATCGCGGCGCTTGCAAATGAAATCTGGCACGAGCATTTTGTCCCGATCATCGGACTTGAGCAGGTCAACTACATGGTCGGCAGGTTCCAGTCTTATCCGGCCCTGAAAGACCAGGTGAAAGACGGATATGAATATTATCGGATCTTCTGTGACGATGCGTTTGCAGGCTATGCGGGGATTCATCCGGAAAAGGATGCTCTGTTTCTGAGCAAGCTTTATCTTCACAAGGATTTCCGGGGACAGCATCTTGCCACACAGGCTGTGGATTTCTTAAAGAACTACTGCCGTGAGAAAGGGCTTAAAAAGATCTGGCTGACCTGCAACAAGTACAACAGCCATACACTGGACGTTTATCATCATCTTGGTTTTCACGATGTCCGCTCTGAGGTAACCGACATCGGAAACGGTTTTGTGATGGATGATTATATTCTGGAAATGGAAATTTAATTTGAGAGGAAACTATATTTTGGAGGGATACAAAAACATGGAAAAAGCAAAAGTATATTTTTCAGATCTCCGGGCTCTTCCTGGAACAAATCTTCCAGGCAAGCTGAAAAAACTGATCAGAAAAGCCGGCATCGGGGAGATTGATTTTGAGAAGAAAATGACAGCCATCAAGATCCACTTTGGCGAGCCGGGCAATCTTTCCTACCTTCGTCCGAACTGGGCAAAAGCTGTTGCTGATGTCGTAAAGGAGCTTGGCGGACGTCCATTTCTGACAGACTGCAACACCTTATACGTAGGACGCAGAAAAGATGCTCTGGAGCATATCGAAAGTGCCTACGAAAATGGATTTACCCCGTTTTCTACCGGATGTCAGGTCATCATCGCCGACGGACTGAAAGGTACGGACGAGACCTATGTACCTGTGGAGGGCGGTGAGCTTGTGAAAGATGCGAAGATCGGAACTGCCATTATGGATGCGGACGTCTTCATTTCTCTGAATCATTTCAAGGGACATGAGGCAACCGGATTTGGCGGTGCCCTCAAAAATATCGGAATGGGATGCGGTTCCCGTGCCGGAAAGATGGAGATGCACAACAGCGGGAAACCTTCTGTCGATCAGGAACGCTGTGTAGGCTGCCGGACCTGTGCAAAGAACTGTGCCCACGGAGCGATTTCTTTTGATGAAAACCGTCGTGCCTCCATCGACCACAGCAGATGTGTCGGATGCGGCCGTTGCCTCGGATCCTGCAATTTTGATGCCATCTACAACGAGAATTCTTCCGCGGTGAAGGAACTTGATATGAAAATCGCCGAGTATTCCAAGGCAGTTCTGGATGGACGCCCGAATTTCCATATCAATCTGGTGATCGACATTTCCCCGTACTGCGACTGCCACGGTGAAAACGATGTGCCGATCCTTCCGGATATCGGAATGTTCGCAAGCTTCGACCCGGTTGCGCTGGATCAGGCCTGCGTGGACGCATGCAATGCACAGAATCCGCTTCCTGGAAGTCTTCTTGATGACCGGATGCATGAGGATGGCTTCTGTGACCACCACGATCATTTCGTCAACACAACCCCGGAAGCCGGATGGGAAGATTGTCTCTCCCACGCTGAGAAAATCGGCCTCGGCACCAGATCCTATGAATTAATCACAGTAAAATAACTTCAGAAAGCAAATCAGAGGCCCGGAGTTTTTCCGGACCTCTGTTTCATTTCTACTTTCTATTCTACGCTGCCAGTGCTGGCTTCTCGATTACTCGCCGACTGTTTTCTCTGTCTCCCCGACTTCTACAAGGGATTTCACAAGACCTGCCACTCCCTGAATTTCGGATGGAATGATGATCTTCGTCGCCCTGCCGTCTGCGGCCTTTTCAAATGCTTCCAGACTCTTTAATGTCAGGACTGCCTCATCGACGCCGGCTTCCTTCAGGAAACGGAGACCGTCTGCGTTAGCCTTCTGGACTTTCAGGATCGCTTCCGCTTCACCTTCTGCCTCTTTGATCATCTTCTCTTTTTCTGCCTCTGCATGAAGGATAGCCGCCTGCTTATCCGCCTCCGCGTTTAAGATTGCGGACTCCTTATTTCCTTCTGCCACAAGAATCGTAGATTTCTTCTCACCCTCTGCACGAAGGATGGCCTCTCTTCTTTCACGTTCCGCTTTCATCTGCTTTTCCATCGCATCCCGGATCGCTGCCGGAGGAATGATATTTTTCAGTTCCACACGGTTCACCTTGATCCCCCACGGGTCTGTAGCGAGATCAAGTTCTGAGCGCATTTTCGTGTTGATTGTCTCTCTGGATGTCAGTGTCTGGTCCAGCTCCAGATCTCCGATGATATTTCGAAGCGTCGTAGCAGTCAGATTTTCAATCGCCATGATCGGATTTGCCACTCCGTAGCAGAACAGCTTCGGATCCGTGATCTGATAAAAGACAACCGTATCAATCTGCATGGTAACGTTATCTTTCGTGATTACCGCCTGCGGCTCAAAATCAACCACCTGTTCTTTTAAATCAATCCGTCTTGCCACACGCTCAATGATCGGAATCTTAAAATGGATTCCAACGCCCCAGGTCGCCTGATATGCGCCGAGACGCTCGACCACAAGTGCCTGTGCCTGATGTACGATCTTAATGCAGGAGATCAGAATCAGCACAATCAGAATCAGTAAAATAATCCCAAGAATACTCATAATCGTGGATGCATTCATCATATTACTTTTCCTCCTTTTCCCTCACAATCAGCTTCACGCCCTCGATCTTCTCGACAACCGCATACTTTCCAGCTTCAATTGTCCCGTCATCTTTCACGCTTCTTGCGGTCCACTCCTGTCCGTCATAGACCGCTGCCCCCGTCTGGTCTGTGTTGCTGATACGCTGTGTCACTTTGACTGTTTTCCCAATCAGACTTTCGTAGTTGGTCTTTTCCCGGTTTCTGTTGACATACCTGAGGGCCCACGGCCTTGTAAAAATCAGCAGGACGATGGAAACGGCCAGAAATATGCCGGTCTGCCATCCGATCCCGGCACCTGTCAAAGACAGGAGAAATGCCGCCGCCGATCCCGCCGCAAACCAGATTGTCGTCAGTCCCACGGTAATCAGTTCGATCACCAGAAGAATCACAACAAGCAAAAGCCAGATAATCCTCATTGTTTCCGGTGTCAGAGCGTCCACATGTCACACCTCCTTACGTCAGATGTCCTTCCGGATCCGGAAAGACGGAGATGGTTCTTTTTCAAAACTTTCTCCTCTTTTTCTGATTTTTTTAAACTGTTTCAATTTATTATCAGTTTACTAGAGTTCCTGCTGTTTTGCAACCAGAAACAGATCATTCTCCTCTTTTTCCCAGTTTTCTGTAGACAGTCACATACATGGTGGCGAAACATGCCACACCTCCGATCAGATTGGAAACCGGCTCTGCAAGGAATACACCGTTTACACCAAGCCCTCCGATCATCGGGAGGCAGATGGTAAGCGGAATGACAATAATCGCCTTTCTGAGCAGGGAAAAGAACACCGCCTGCTTCGATTTTCCAAGTGCCACAAAGGTAGACTGGCCGGTAAACTGAAGTGCCATCAGAAAGATTCCGAAAAAATATATCCGAAACGCGCCCACCCCTGCTTCAAGCAGCTCCGGTTCACTGTTGAACAGATGAATAAAAAACTGCGGTACGGCAAACAGAACCGCCCAGACCGCGCAGGTAAATACGATACAGCTCGTACCCATAAAACGGATGGCTTTCTTTACTCTTTCGTATTCCCCCGCTCCATAGTTGAATCCGATCACCGGCTGTGCGCCGTTGGTCAGGCCGTTCACCGGCATGGTAATAATTTCCCGGACAGAATTGATTACCGTCATGACTCCGACGTACAGATCCCCTCCATACCGGGAGAGCATGGCATTGCAGACGATCTGTACCGAACCGTTCGTCACCGACATGACAAACCCGGAAAGTCCAAGTCCTGTAATTTCCCGGATCAGTTTCCCCTCCAGTCTCATATCTTTTTTATTCAGCCGGAAAAGAACATGATTCCCTCTCAGAAACCAGAACACGTAGGCTGCCGACACTCCCTGGGAAATTACGGTCGCCGCCGCCGCTCCGTATACGCCCATATGAAATCCGAAAATAAAAACCGGATCCAACACGATATTCAGGACTGCACCGATCAAAACAGTGAGCATTCCCATCTTTCCAAAGCCCTGGGCGTTGATAAAGTTGTTCATACCAAGACTGATCATCACAAACAGTGTCCCTGTCAGATAAACGGAAAGATACGCCTGTGCATACGGATAGGTCTGGTCGCTGGCACCGAAAAGGTAAAGCATCGGTCTCATGGTGAGATAGCAGAACGCCATCAGGATCACGCCTGTCATCAAAAGCAGCGTAAAGGAATTCCCCATAATTTTCTCAGCCCGTTTTACGTCTCCCGCTCCTCTTGCAATCGAACAAAGCGGAGCACCTCCCATGCCGAACAGATTGGAAAATGCTGTAATCATCGTAATAACCGGAAGCGCAAGCCCGATCCCGGTCAGCGCCTCTGTCGACGCATCCGGAAGATGTCCGATATAAATCCTGTCTACCACACTGTAAAGCACGTTGACAAGCTGGGCCACTGTCATAGGGACAGCCAGACTCCATATATTCTTTGCCACGCTTCCTTTACTGAAATCATTTTTTGTATCCAAATTTCATCGCCTCTTTTACTCGTTTCTGCACAACTGCTTCATCTGGTCACACACTTCGCCGTTGTGCGCTTCGTCGGTCATTGTGATAATAACATCCCCGGTCTGAATCTTTGTTTTTCCTTTCGGGATCAGTTCTTTCTCACCCCGCCGGATCGATACAAGCAGGCACGCTTTTGGCCAGCTGACCTCTTTTACCATGCATCCGGCAACAGGAGAACCTTCTGCCACCGCATAATAATCCAGTACCTTTTCTCCTCCTTCTTCCGGCATCTGCCCGTTTTGCCCTTTCAGAAGTCCTGCAAGAAGACTTTCATAAATCGGCTCTGACTTTAACATCATGGCCGTTATGTATGCAATGACCGTGACAACAGACAGGGAAAGCATCTGGCTCAACGATCCTGTCAGCTCAAAAATCAGAATGATTCCGGTCATCGGGGCGCGTACCACCGCCGTAAAAAATCCCGCCATTGCAAGCAGAATGAAATTGTTGATATATTCTGCCGGAACGCCGAACATTTCATTGCATACTGTCCCGAAAACGCATCCTGCAAACGCGCCGAGCACCAGCATCGGGAAAAAGATCCCGCCCGGGACCCCGGAGCCGAAACTGACTGCTGAAAATAAAAACCTTAAAACGAACAGCACAATCAACGTCTGCAGCACCATTCTCTCATGCGTCATCGTATCGATCAGGCTGTGTCCGTTTCCCAGAATCTCCGGTACCGTAAATCCGAGAATCCCGGCAGCCAGGAACGGGAACACCGCTTTCCCGACCGGGCCCGGAAAGGAGACCTTCTTGTAGAGGCTCTGGACTTTCAAAGTAAACCAGTTATAAAACACACCGAAGACGCCTAAAACCAGCCCCATGATGATGAGCAGTCCATAGTATTTCTGCGGCAAATTCCCTGCAATGTCAAACTGAAACACCGGATCCATCCCCAGAACATGAGAGGTCATATAGTCGGCAACAACCGCCGAGGTCATGGCAGAAATGAACACCGGAGCCGTGAAATTTTTATGAATCTCTTCCATGGTAAACATCACGCCTGCAAGAGGTGCCTGAAACGCCGCCGCCATTCCCGCACTGGCGCCGCAGGTCAAAAGAAATTTTTCTTCCGTCTTTCCGCGTTTTAACACACGGGAAATCCCTTTCCCCGCCATAGCTCCAAGCTGAATGGACGGGCCTTCCCGACCAAGGGCAAGTCCGCCGAACATTCCCAGAAAGCCGCCCAGAAATTTCGCCGGAAGAATCCGGTACCACCGCTGTTCCAGCTTTCCTTCCATCTCACCTTTTAACTGCGGGATACCGCTGCCCGAAATCATCGGCTCCCACCGGACCAGAAGCCCGGTCACAACCGCCATCAGAAGAAGCGCTCCGATCCAGAGCGCCGACCGGAGCGGATCTCCTTTGCACATCTCCAAAATCTGACGCATCCATGTCCCCGCATAGTTCAGGCAGATCCGGTACAAAAGCACAATGCCTCCGGCAACGGCTCCCACCAGAATTCCTTCCCCGATCATAATAACCGGGAAATCCGCAGATCTGCGAATCGTATAAGATATATCTTTCTTTTCTCTCATCGTTTCACCCATTTCTTTAGATCAATTCTCTCACAGTTTTCAGTATAGCACAAAAGCAGGGAAGCCGGTCATTTGATTTTGACCGGCTTCTTCCATGATTCGGTGAATTTCTCCCAGATATTCTTATTCTCCTTCTCCATCTTTATCATTTCTCTATTAAGATTTACTCCATCAGTACTGTTACATTGTCAAATTGGTCGGCTGTCTCTTCAATCTTCGCTCTGTTTCCAAGAACACAGACAATTCCCTCTTTGGCAAAGCTCTCCATCGTCTGATACCTGTTTTTCAAATCTTCTTCCGATGCTTTTAACATCCCTTCTCTGATCTTTGCTCTGGTCTGTGGCTCTTCCTGCCTCAGATACCAGGAATCCATTCGTTTTGCCTGTACATATGTTTTAGAAGTCCGGTCATATCCGGCAACTGCACCAATCTTATAATTCAGAAGTTCCTGCTCTCCTAATTCAAGATTTTTCAACCACCCTGAAGCGCTTTGGAAGACTTCTATCGTCCTTTTTACGTTCGGATCTCGATAGGAGCTCATAATCCAGCTTTGATTTGGGAGTACAGACATCCGGCATCCGTAGGCCCCTCCTTCAGCGCGGATTTTGGCCCACAGATAATCAAAGCTCACCATTCTGCCAAGAAGATAATCCTCACCGGTATATTCCCCGATTCCTCCAAGCGCAACATAGGATACCTCCGACGGAATAATGAATGCCTCTGATTTCCCGGGAAGCAATTTATCCTGATACCACCCGGGATCCCCTTTTCTTTCACTACCGACGAACCTCGAAGCTGCTATCAACTTACGGAAACCGGTATAAGATTTCTCTGTGCCTGTAAAGCTCATCACCAGATTAGACTTACTGCAAAGCTTCTTCTGAATTTTCTTAAGCTCCCGGATAATCTGCCCCTGATCCACGTCAAAGTTCTTTAGAAGTTTTCCCAAGAACTGATAATAGCGAATTCCGTTATAACGTTCCCTTGCCGCTCCTTCCGGCATATAGTGTGCTGCCACGCGGCCAGATGCATAACTGTCTCCGCTGGTAACAAATCCCCTCTCCAGTTCCATCCGGCTCTGCCTGATCCTTTTCAGAATAATCTCCGGATGCTCCAGAATGGTGTCATACAGCAACTCTTCTCCCAGTTTTACCGCTCTTGGAAGATTCTGTTCCAGACAGCTTACATCCATCACAAATTTAAGCCTGACATGCCGGATATCATCTGCATTGGTGTACGCTTCCAGATAAGTCCTTACATTTCCAAGCCACATATTTTTCTCAATCACTAATTCTTCCAGACTGTGTATTCTTGTAGGAAGACTTCCCAGAAGTTCGGAAAACAGCTTGGCATAAGGAACTTCCTCCGGTTCCAGCTCACTGATATCAAAATAGCAGCTTTGATATGCCACTCCTTTTGAAGGGATCTCCTGCTTCAGATATGTAATCCCCTCCTCTTCCTCTACCCTTGTAAGCGGCTCCTCTTTCTTTTGAAACAGGTCATCCACAGACAGCGCCGGCAGATCTTCTGTCTCTTCTTTTTGCTTCTTCTCTTCGACCTTTTCAAGAGGTTCCAGAAAAACCTCTGCCTCATAATCATTTTCCAGGAAGGTTTCTCTTAGAAGTGCTTCAAAGTATCTTTCCTTTACAAGGGTCCTCATCTTTCTGTATGTTTCTTCAAATTCTATCATCTCGCAAGGTCCGGTTCCCTGTGCCCATCCTCCGGCAATATCCAGTACACATTCTATTCCCTCCGGCTGGTTTCCGCCTTTTTCCCTCATCCAAAATTCCAGACGGTTAATTGCCGAAATCAATACTTCTTCTTTGATTCCTTCTCTGCAAAGTCTGTCCGCCTGTTCCTTGATAACCGTTTTCAACTGGCCGGCAGTTTCTTTGTCCGTATTCTTTATTTTAATGGCAAGATAGGGTTGTCTGATACCATCCATAATAAAATACTGAATTTCCGGGATTCCAAGACTCTGAATAAGCCCTTTTTTCATCGGTGCTTCGTCTTCCCCCATAATCGCCTGCATAAGGATATAGACTGCATTCATACGTTCCCGGTTGTCAAAATCTCCCAGACTATAGGTGCATGACGCAAACACCCCCTGATCCCCGAACTTATCCTTGTCATACAGCTTTTTTCGGATTCCCTTTACAGGTTTCTGTCTCATGACCGGCTTCGCAGGTTCTGAGCGTTTCATTTTTCCCAGATAAGCTTTATCAATATACTCAAACAGTTGTTCCGTATTCATTCTTCCATATAGAACAATACAGCAGTTGGACGCATTATAAAACGTCCTGTAATATTCCAGAAATTCCTCATAAGATAGAGCAGGAATCGTATCCGGAAATCCTCCGGATACAAAACGGTAAGCCGTTTCCGGAAACATTGCTTTAGATATTTCATCCTCTAATATGTTGTCCAGGGATGAAAAGACACCTTTCATCTCATTATAAACAACGCCATTAATCTCCGGAGTTTTTCCGTCTTCGCACTGAAAATGCCAGCCCTCCTGTTCAAAGATCTCTTTATCCGTAAGAACATTCGGACAAAATACCGCGTTTAAATAAACATCCGCCAGATTCATAAAATCCTTTTCATTCTCTGTACAAAAGGGATATACTGTATGATCCGGATACGTAATTGCATTTACGAATTCTGCCATGGAATGTTTCATCAGATTGACGAACGTATCTTTATCCGGATATTTGCGGGAACCGTTCAGCACAGAATGCTCCAGAATATGAAAAACTCCCGTGCTGTCCTTTGGTATGGTCCGAAATCCAATCAAAAAGCTCTTTTTAACGTCCTGATTGTCTATGACGATAACCTGCGCCCCGGTTGACAGGTGCTCCATCTGAATAATATCTCCCTCAACCTCCCGCACATACTTCTTTTCTTTAACTTCAAATCCATAGATTTTTTCCCCGATTTCCATATCCATTCCCTCTTAATACATGAATTCTGTGATCTTCTTTTTTATCTCTTCCACTTCCATCACACCTACGTTTTCATACTTCTTTTCACCGTCTTTGTAGAATTGAACGGTTGGAACAGCAAAAATACGATTCTCTTTGGCAAGCTTCGGATAATCTGTAGTATTCACTTTGACGATATGGATAAACGGAAGTTCCGCGTCTAACTCTTCTAAAATACGTGAAAAGGCTTTACAGGGTACGCACGTTGTGGAAAAGAAATCCACGATCACAAATCCTTCCTTAATCTGTTCCTTAAAACTCTCATCATCCGCATATTGAATTGCCATCTACTTTTCCTCCTTAAAAAAATTCTCTGTCACATATTCTTTTACCTTATTGTAATAATAATTTACATAAAATAAAATTTCCGAATATTCATAAGTATTGATTTTTTCTGCATTTTCTTTCGTTTCATGCCAGAATTTCACGTACTCATCTATATCGTCCCGGTATTGCTCCATCGTATATCCAACGCCGCTTTTTTCTGCGTATTCCCGCCCCAGAAGGTAGCCGCAGAGTCTGTCCCATGAATCGTTCTGCACGCTTGCGAATAATTCATAATAGCTTGAGAACGGCATCTTTCCTTCAAATTCCTCTGGCGTCATGGTTTCCAGATTCAACCCCTGTTCTTTGGAAATTGTCTTCAATCTCTTAATTTCATGATCTGTCATTTCTTTCCAGTCCGCCTTCTTAAGATCAAACGTACTGGCCTCAAAAACTTTGTCTATCACATATTGGACTGCTTCGTATCCCTCGTTTTTTGCAATCTTCTTTTTCTGTTCCCGGATCAGACGAGCCTCATATTGTTCTATATTGCTCACTCCTTCAATTCCAAGAGCTTCTATCATCCCGTCCGTGATCACAGGAATCTTTTTTTGCTGAATGGAACGAACCGTTACAGTCACTTTCTCTCCGTCGATGTCCAGCTCACTGGCCGTCCCTTTTTTCAGCCCGATGCACATCGTTTCCAGCTTCTTGTGAAAGAACCCCTGTCCTACCATAATTTTCACGTTCTCTCTGTTAAAAAACGGATTTGCCGATTCCATATCGCATACAATAAGTGCTCCGTCCGTAACTTCCCCCGCTTCTTCCCATGTGCTGTTCTTGTTTTTTATAAAATCTATTTCTTTCTTGTACGCCTTCTCATCAAGCTTGAATACTTTCTTGTACATACTGATATCCACCTGATCATATTCGACAAACGATAAAACTTTTGACTTCATCTTTCTCCTCCTAAAGCGTAAGCTTCGCATATTTACTTTTTAGCAGTTGGAGTACTTCCTTATATTTCTCGCGACTCACCATAACTTCCCCTGCATATCCGTCGAAAATCAGCGCAAAATTTTTCGATTCATTATCCGCCCGAACATAAGATACTTTGGAAAGATTCACGATAAATGACTGATAGCACCGGTAAAAATTATAACCTTCCAGAATCTGTTCCAATTCATTCATGGAATATCCGGCAAGGACCATCTCTTTTCCGTCCACCATCACCATCTTGTTCTTTCGGTCCGTCCGTTCGATAAAAAGAACCTTATCAATATTCACGAGCTGATATCCGTTTCTCGTCTTGATCATCATAGAACGGTTCACAGATAACCGTTTGTATTGGAGCAGCTCAAACAAATACTGCAGCCGCTTAACCACACGCTGAAGCACACGGTTATCGAACGGAAGCCGAAAATATTCATCGCAGCAGCAGTCAAATACCTGCCCTGCCTCTAACTTTTCTTCTGAATACAACACCACCAAGACATCCGGCTTTATCTGGGACAGATTGTATGCCAGAAAGGAGCCGTCCCCGCTATATCTTGGATTTCCTGTTTTTATGTTGATAAACACCGCGTCCACATCGTTCAGACAGATATATTTATTGGCTTCATTGATTCCGTCAAAGGTATGCACAATGTCAAATACATTATAAAACGCCAGTAATTCTTTCAGTTCTGTACACAATGTTTCATCACTTTCTACCAAAACAAGCTTCATTTTCATCAATCAATTCTCCTGACCAAATTCTTCAAACGCTTTTTCTAATGCCTCCACATCACCTTCATAATAGGTTGATAAAAGTGCAAAAGGACCATTTTTCTTCGGCATAATAATCGTACCGGCTCCATATAAATTGATTTCGCCTTTTGTCCTGAGACTCTCATATGCCTGATACTCGTCAGATTCCGGATCCAGATTTTCCAGATCCCACCAGTATATTTCGGCTCCGTCATACCTTAGCGCGAGCGTACACAGGCCTTCCGCACTAAGCGTCACTTTCGTGTCCGCATGGATCAGCCCCTTCTCCTCCAGAAATGAGACAAGTTCATCCACTGTCTTATTCCAGACAGGCATTTCTTTATCCTCTTCTTCAGGCACAGCCGCTTCTTCCTCTTTTGGAGGCATAAAGTCTTTAGACGACGCCACATATCCTACCATCCCACAAAACAGTAATACGAAAAGCAGGGAAGACACAATCGTAAATTTTTTCATAATCATTCCTTCTTTCTTTTAAGATGCCTCAGCAGACTGCAGATATTCCTGATAAGTCCTGCTTACGGCAAGTACTTCTTCATGGGTTCCGCAAGCTTCAAGGCGTCCGTGACACATAACAACCAGATAGTCTGCTTCTGCAATCTCGCGCATATCATGGGCAATGAAAACAATCGTATTGCCTTCCATCTTTTTCCTGATACTATGATAGATTTTCATATACGTGTCATGATCCAGACTCGCCCCTGCCTCGTCAAGAATCAGATACTCCGGCTTCGCAATCAATGCCCTGGCAATGGCTATTCTCTGTTTCTGACCGCTTGACAAACGGTTTCCTGCCTCTCCAAGAGTTGTATCATATCCGTTGGGAAGCGCATCTATAAAAGAATCCGCTCTGGCTTCTTCCGCTGCTTTTTTCATCTCTTTCTCCGTCGTTTCTCCCTCTGCACCATACAGAATGTTATCCCGGATTGTACCTGACATCAGCGGATTGTTCTGGAGTACATAGCCAAATTTTTTATGACATTCCCGGGGACTCGTTTCGCTTATTTTGTTTCCTCCGACCCATATTTCTCCCGAATCAGGTTGGTAGAATCCCTGTATCAGTTTCATGACTGTAGATTTTCCGGAACCATTATCGCCGATCACTGCCGTTGTCTTTCCTCCCGGAATGCAAACGGAAAAGTCATGAAGGATTTCTTTTTCGTTCCCGTATCCAAAGTTCACGTTTTTGAATACAATATCTTTGTTCCCTGATTCTGTCCAGGAATTGCCTTTTTCTGTATGTTCCTCTTCCATATCAAGAATATCCCCGACATGGACAAGTGCGCCTTTTGAGCCCATCACGTTCTGCCACACCGTCAAAAGCTCCGCCATATAAAGATTCACCTGCGTCATATAGGTGCTGAACATATTAATCCCTGTTGATTCCATTTTCCCGGCGTTAATCAATCTGGAACCGCCCACTGCCATTACAACAGTCGTAAGAAGCGAATAAAGGGAATTGGCCAGAACCTGAATCTGCTCCATGAAAGCATAGTATATATCTGCCTTATACCGTGAATCAATTGCCGCATATCCGCTTTCCAGCTCTTTTTCTTCCATTACCTGTGCTTTTACATATTTCGCGGACGACAGATGTTCGGAAAAAAAGGTGGTCATTTCATTCAACGCTGCATAGCGCTTTTTCATTATAGTAAACTGCAGCCTGCCGACGATGATAAACATTGCCACCGCAACCGGTACGCAGAGCAAAAGGTATGCTGTGAGAGGAGAATTGTATTGATACAAGATCGTACAGGCACGGACAAATCCAAACAGCGACGCGGCTCCTGAGAATATTCCGCTGATCACCAGAGTCGCCTGCGTTACGTCGTTCGTAACAGCCGACACCAGAGAAGACGGCTGTTCCTTTTCTAACTGATCCATCGGAAGATGCAGGATCTTCCTCCACATCGAAAGCCTTACCCGCAGGATCACTTTTTGATTGGCATACTCTTCCACAAGCGGCCGCAAAAATCCAAGCAATGAATTAAAAATCGTAAAAAAGACATAACCTAAAATAACAGAATTATACAGTTCCCCTTTATTCACTCGGACCAGATACTCCGATACTCTCATTCCGACCTCGGCATAAACCACACCGCTTCCGAATGCGATCAAGTAGAGCCACCATGGAATTGAAAGCCTTCTATAAAAACTCAGAAAAAACGATATTACATGTTTGTTGTTTTTCATCTGCCCTGTTCCTCACTTCCTATTAATTCCCGATAATATGTATTCTTGGCATATACTTCCGCCGGTTCCCCCTGACAGATGATTTTTCCATTATGCATTACTATGATATAATCTGCTTTCTGTACGGTCTGTCTGTCGTGGGCAACCATAAGCACGGTTTTCCCTTCCATATGGTGTTTCACACTCTTCCATACCTGATCTTTTCCCCGGATGTCCATAGCCGCAGTCGCCTCATCCATAAAAAGGTAATCCGATTGTTTCAGAAGCGCCCTCGCAAATGCAATCCGTTGTTTCTGCCCTCCGGAAAGCTTCTCTCCCTGCTCGCCTACATTCGCCTGAAATCCCTCCGGCTGCTCTCTGATAAAAGCCATAATTCCCGCGTCCGTACATGCTTTTTCCAGTTCTTCATCCGTCACCTCTCTTTTAATGCCGAACAGGATATTGTCGCGGATCGTTCCCGCAAACAATGTACTTTCCTGTGTTATGTATGAGATCTCGCTTCGGAAGCTCTTGAGCGAATACCGTGCGGTATCTTTGCCCCCAAATAAAATCTTGCCTCCCGAAACCGGATACATACGCTCCACCAGATTCAGAAGGGTCGTCTTTCCGCTTCCTGACGGTCCGATAAGCGCCGTCACGCGCCCTGCAGGGATCTTCAGATTGAGTTTATCGAATATAAGTTTCTCTTCATAAGAAAAATCAACCTCTTTTAATTCAATATCGCCGCTGAGATGTTCCACATGCTCGCCGGCTTCTACGTCTTCTTCCATTTCTTCCATAATCTGAGCTACTCTTCTGGTCGCTCCCTGGGAACCCTTGAAGGTTGTCCAATATACACAGTACGTGCTGAGCTGATTAACGATATTCACCGCGAATCCATAATAGGCAATCCATTGGGTAAGAGTCAATGCGCCGGATGAATAAAAGCTTCGGCCTACCATCACGATCACAATAAACTGCATAGCTCCCACCAATGCATACATTGGAGTTGCGAATCCCAGCCATGCATTCAGAATCGAACTCTTATAGAGCTCTTTCATTTTCTCCCGCCCTGTCTGAAGTTCTTTTTCTTCTTTTCCGTAAGATTTGACGAGAAGAAGATTATTGGTTTTTTCTGCAATCGTCTGTGTCAGCTCTGCATTTTTTTGATTTACCAGATCCAATACTCCGAATTTCATCTTTCCCATGACAAATGCAATGACTAAATTCAGCGGAAGAACCGCGATCAGAGCAATCATCAGCTTCTGGTCGTAGGATCCGATTTTTCTCAGCGTAATGACCAGCGTATATGCGGAAGTGAGAATCGCAACAAATACTTGCATGATTAACTGACTGATTGCCGTGATATCCGTTGTAATACGGGAAATCATTTCTTTGGGCTTATTTTTTTCGTAATATCGAAGCGGCAGCCTGACGGTCTTACTCCAGATCATTTTCCTGATATTACGGTCAATTCGCGCAACACACAAGTTACTCATAATCTTGCTGACCGAATTGATCAGCTGAGATAATAATGTAAACGCCAAAAACGGAAGAACCACAGTACCAAAATTCACATTCCCGGCAAATAATTCGGCCGTGTATTCCGTTACGCTGATTCCTACATTGCTAAGAAGAGCTGTAATGGCAATATATGCAAGAATCCACAGATAAGGAAGTCTTGCCTTCTGCAGCATGCGGAAGAAGCGTCCCATGCTGCCCCTGTCTTTTCCAAAAACCCGTTCCATATTGTTTCCCTACCTTTTCTTAATTTCAGAGCATTGGTACTAGAATATAAATAGTGCAAATCACATTGAACTGTTATTCGTTTTCTATCATTTCAAACACTTTAACCGCATCCTGTTTCTTTTCATAATCCTCTGAAAATGCAATTGCGTAAGTTCCGTTTACCGCTTCCGTCTCAAGGACCGCAGCGCCTCCGGCAAGGACTATCGTTCCTTGGTTGGCAGCCATAGACTCATAGTTTTCATATAGATCCGTCTTGTTTTCCGGATCCCACCAGAACAGCCAGAGTCCATCATAATCATATGCTTTATCCGCCACTTTCGTCTCAGTAAACTGTCCATTCGTATTGTCTGTGAGATATCCTGGTGTTTCATTGATATCTACCGGTTCGCAGTCCTCCAAAATGAGTCCTTCCTGCTCAAAATAATCCACCATATCTTCGTATGGAGAAGTGGACGCATTCACTTCAATTTTTTCTTCTTTCGACGTACATCCCGCCATCATTCCGCATACAGTTGCTGTTACAATGGCAGCTGCCACAATCTTCTTCATCCTTTTTGTGCTCATCTCGTCAATCTCCTTTTATAAAAATTTTACAATCAAGTTTCTTTATTTTTACAATAAAATCAGCAGTTTAACAAGAAGGTTATCCTATTTTGTCCTTCATTTCGCTCATAGTGTCTTTTTATCTCTCATCTCAGTTATTTTCACTTCCGCCTCCTGCTCTGTCTGATAAGCTCTTTTAGGAGATCTTTAAAAAGTCATTCATCAAAAAACTCCCCTGCCCGTCTACAGGCAAAGGGAGTTTTTTAACTGGCGCCGCATTGATTTAAGAACCGTACTATACTCATGCCAGAGCCACGAGTACGGACCGGATGTAGCCCTTTCCGACTGGATCATTCTTTTTAAAAATTACTTCATTGGATAAGTATTGACAAAACCTTTTTAGAAATTCAGTTATATTTTCGCAAAAAATAAAAACACCGTAAAACCCTGATATTAAGGCTTTACGGTATCTAATAAAAAAATCGGAGTGACAGGATTTGAACCTGCGGCCTCTACGTCCCGAACGTAGCGCTCTACCAAGCTGAGCCACACTCCGAAAGCTACGGATAGAGGACTCGAACCTCTACTAACAGAGTCAGAGTCTGCTGTGCTGCCATTACACCAATCCGCATCGCTGCTTTCTGTCTTTCAAAGCGTTTTTAATATATGTTGTTTTCATCGGCAAAAATTGAGTTTTTCCGGTGATCGGAGTGACAGGATTTGAACCTGCGGCCTCTACGTCCCGAACGTAGCGCTCTACCAAGCTGAGCCACACTCCGATAACTACGGATAGAGGACTCGAACCTCTACTAACAGAGTCAGAGTCTGCTGTGCTGCCATTACACCAATCCGCATCAGCATTTGCCGTGTCACTGTTTTATCAGCGAACAAGACTATTATATCAAAAAAATTTTGATTGTCAACACTTTTTTTCATTTTCTCTTCCACCTTCTTCCAAACCCTGATATAATACGAACAACAATGGTTTTTCAGGAGGCGCTTATGAAACAGTATTTTAAAATCGGAGAAATCTCAAAGCTGTATCAGATCAGTGTGGACACACTGCGTTACTATGAGGAGCTTGGTCTCCTGACACCGAAGCGCGGTGAAAACGGATACCGCCTCTATCGTCTCAATGATATCTGGCGTCTGAATGTGATCCGGGATCTTAGGGGGCTTGGATTTCCCATGGAGCGGATCCGGGAATATTTAAATGACCGGAGTATTCATACGACGGAACAGCTGCTCCGGGATGAGCTGGATGCGATCCGCCTGAAAATCACAGACCTTACGAAGCTTCAGTCTAATGTGCAGGAGCGCCTTGCAACGATCCGGAAGGCGGAGGATCAGCCTCTTGAGACCGTCACGGAAAAATGGCTTCCGGCGCGGTCCTGCCATATTCTTCACTCTGGTTATCAGAAGGACGAAGAGATGGATGTACTGATGAAACAGCTGTTTAACCAGTCCCAGGACACTCTCTATATTATCGGCAGCAATCATATCGGTTCTTTGCTGCCTGCCGCATCTGCCAGGGAAGGAAATTACACTGGCTACGAGGGAGTATTTCTCATTGCCGAGGACGGTCCGGATACCTTGCCGGAAGGACGTTATCTTTCCTACAGCTACCATGGAAGCACCGTCCACAATGCCGAAGGCATCCCGAAACTGCTCTCCTACGCCCAGGAGCATGGACTTACGGCCGGGCCATGGTTTCTTGAGCTGCTCTGGGTTGATATCCATCAGTCTGCGGACCCGGATGAACACATCACAGAACTTCAGCTTCTTGTCACCTGAAAGGACATCCCCGTTTTTCGGAGATGTCCTTTTTTGATGCTTTTATTTTTCACCTGATTCTTTCGGCCTGCTTTTTCGCTTTCCGGAGCGTCCTACAGATTTTTGATCCTCTCTACTGCCGCCTTTGTATTTTCGTAAGTACCGAATGCAGTCAGACGGAAATATCCTTCTCCGCTTGGTCCGAATCCGGATCCCGGTGTTCCTACAACGCCTGCCTGTGCAAGCAGATAATCAAAGAACTCCCAGGACGTCATGTTGTCCGGTGTCTTCAGCCAGATATACGGCGAATTTACGCCTCCGGATACAGTATAGCCTGCGTCTTTCAGCCCGTCATAGATTGTCTTTGCGTTTCTCATGTAGTAGGCAATCTGCTCTTTTAACTGTGCTTTTCCTGCCTCGGAATACACTGCTTCTCCTGCTTTCTGTACGATGTACGGAGCCCCGTTGTACTTGGTTCCGTGACGTCTTGCCCAAAGGGAGTGAAGCATCACGTCGCCGCATTTGAGATCCTTCGGGATCACTGTTGCGCCGAGACGCACTCCTGTAAATCCGGCATTTTTGGAAAAGCTGCGAAGCTCGATGGCACAGGTTCTTGCGCCTTCACACTCGTAAATCGTGTGCGGTACGTTTTCCTCGGAAATATATGCCTCGTATGCTGCATCATAAATGATGACGGATCCGTTTTTATTTGCGTAATCTACCCACACCTGAAGCTGGTCTTTTGTGATGGCAGATCCTGTCGGATTGTTCGGGAAGCACAGATAAATCAGATCCGGCACTTCCTTTGGAAGCTCCGGCACAAATCCGTTTTCTGCCGTACACGGCATGTAGATCACATCGCTCCAGATTTCGGACTTCGGATCATAGGTACCGGTACGTCCCGCCATGACGTTCGTATCCACATATACCGGGTATACCGGATCGCAGACAGCGATTTTATTGTCCTGATCGAAGATCTCCTGGATGTTTCCGGAATCTCCCTTTGCTCCGTCGGAGATAAAGATTTCGTCTGCGTAGATCTCACAGCCTCTTGCCTCATAATCATTCTTTGCCATTGCACTTCTCAGGAACTCGTATCCAAGATCCGGGGCATATCCGTGGAATGTCTCTGCGTGCGCCATTTCATCCACCGCGCTGTGAAGCGCATCGATAATCGCCGGTGCCAGCGGCTGTGTCACGTCACCGATTCCAAGCCGAATGATAGATTTGTCCGGATTTGCTTCGGTATATGCCGCTACCTTTTTTGCAATATTTGAAAAGAGATAGCTTCCTGGAAGTTTCAGATAATTTTCATTAATTTTAAACATACCCTGTCTCCTTCTCTTTATTTCTTTAGTGTATTAAACTCATGCCGCGTCTATCATAACACATTTCACGAAACACGTAAAGGAGATTTTTCAGATCCGTAGTACAATTTCGTACTACGCTTATTTTTTTATCTATCCGACACTTCCGGGGTACTCCCCTTCACATACAAAACGGCATCCTCCGGTCAGATACATCTGCCCGTCACTGTCCCATTCCACTTCCATCATACCTCCCGGCATTTCAATATTCACTTTCTGTTTTGTTCTGCCGCTCCGGATGGCCGCCGCTGCCGCGGCACAGGCTCCGCTTCCGCAGGAAAGGGTCTCCTTACTTCCTCTCTCCCATACGCGGATTTTCATACCGGTCTCGGAATATACCTGCACCAGCTCTACATTAATCCCGTCCGGAAAGTCCGAATGGGTACTGACAGCTTCCGCCTTTTTCATATTCCATGTTTTCCAGCTTCCCTCCTCCGGCTCCATGAAAATGACTGCATGGGGATTTCCCATGGAGACAATCATCATCTCCGTCTTCTGTCCTTCCATCGAGATCACGTAAGGCTCCTCCTCAATAACCGGGGTGCCCATGGCCACTGTAGCCTTTCCGGAATCTTCCAGAATCCGGACCGTATGGATTCCACTGTCGGTCTCTACCGCAATCTCCTCTTTTCGTATCTTTTTATAATCATAGAGATATTTTGCCACACAGCGGACACCGTTTCCACACATTTTCCCTCTGGACCCATCCGCATTATACATTTCCATCCGGCAGTCTGCCATATCGGACGGACAGATCAGAATCATTCCGTCCGCTCCAACGCCAAAATGGCGGTCACTGATTTTTCTCGCCAGGGTCTGCGGATTTACGATCTGCTCTTTTTCCTGATCCACGTAGATATAATCATTGCCGCATCCCTCCATTTTTACAAAATGCATCTGCACAAATTCCTCCTGTTGTTTTCTGGTATTGTATGAAGAAAAGCGGCATTTTATGTCATCCTTGGGATCTGTCTTCCTTTTACATCCATGTGATAATTTTCTCTTAGTATCATCTCCGAAACCGGAACAATCTCATATGACTTTTCCTCTATGTTTTCGATCAGTTCTTTTAATGCACCTTTTGTAAATTTTGCTTCGCTGTTCAGACGGATAATGGCTCCATTCCGGAGCTCTTCACTTTCGACCACTTCCTTGATCAGACTTCTTTTCCCATAGTTTTTCCAGTCCCGTGAATCGATTGACCAGCAGATCGTAAAAAACCCTTCCTCCGCGGCAGTCCGGATCAGTGTGTCGCTGTATCGTCCATAGGGAGGGCGGAAAAGTTCCATGGAAATCCCTTCCTCTTTAGCGGTATGTTCTGCTTCCTGCAGTTCTGCCCTGATTTCCGCGGATGTCTGTTCCGACAGATTTTCATGGCTGACTCCCATCGTTCCGATGTCATGTCCTTCCGCTTTCATTCTTCCGACCAGATCCGGATGCTCCCGCATCCATCCGGCAGTCACAAAAAAGGTGGCGCGTATCTTCTCTTCTTTTAATATGTCCAGGATCTCCCCGGTCTTTTTGTCTCCCCAGGCTGTCTCAAAGGTCAGGGCCGCCTGTTTTTCATCCGTCTCCACAGAACAGACCGGCATTTCATGACCGTTTACGCTGTTTCCGACAGTGGTGTATTCTTTTACATACCAGATTCCGCCCGACAGCAGGAAACAGGCTGCCGCGGCAAAAAGGATGTATTTCTTCCATGCTTTTTTCTGAAAAGACATAAAAAAACTCCGGAGCATCTATTGTTCTTATAGTATATGCTCCGAAGTTTTCTTTTACGCATTTACCAGATTCCCAGAAAATGCTGTATCAGAAGGCTCACTCCCGCTATTCCGATCCAGCAGCAAAGTCCCATGAAAATCGGTTTCCCGCCTGTCTTGACCAGCTTCACCAGATTCGTATTAAACCCGATGGCCGCCATTGCCATAATAATAAAGAACTTACTCAGCTCTTTAATCGGTGCAGTCACTGTCACCGGAAGGGAAAATACTGTTGTAATGATAGAAGCGAGCACGAAAAACAGGATAAAAAACGGAAAGATCTTTTTCAGATCAAAGGTTCCGCCTGCCTGCTCTCCGTTTTTCTTTGCCTTTCGCATCTGCCAGATGGAGAGAACCAGTGTGATTGGAATGATCGCAAGAGTCCTTGTCAATTTGACAATCGTCGCCGCATCCAGCGTATTACTGCCGTGAATTCCATCCCATGCCGCTGCCGCCGCCGTCACGGAAGAGGTGTCATTGACCGCCGTTCCGGCAAAAAGACCAAACCCCTCATTGCTCAGTCCCAGAACGGCTCCGAGTTTCGGAAAGATCAGCGCCGCGATCACATTGAAGAGAAAAATAACAGAGATCGACTGGGCAATCTCCTCATCGTCCGCATCAATGACCGGTGCCGTCGCCGCAATGGCCGAACCGCCGCAGATACTGGACCCCACCCCGACCAGCGTCGAGATTTTGGATGGAATCCGCATGACCTTGTGAAGTACAAAGGCAATCACAAGTGAGGTGGAGATCGTCGCAATGATAATTGGAAGAGACTGGCGTCCTTTCTCCAGAATATCCGTCAGATTCATGCCGAATCCAAGCAGAATCACCGCGTACTGTAAAATCTTTTTGGATGTAAACCTGATTCCCGGCTGAAGAGGCTCGCTCCTTTTCACTATCAGGGCAAGACACATCCCGATCAGAATCGCAAACACCGGCCCGCCGACTACCTCAAACTGTTTTCCAAGCAGAAACGCCGGAATGGAGATCAGCAGACAGAACAAAATACCTTTATAAGTTTCCTGAATTGTTTTCATGGTTATCTCCTCTCTTTTATTTCTGGAAGTATCATATCAGAGGAAATGGATTATGAAAAATTATATATATTTATTTATGTATAAACATATGTTATGATTAGGAAAAGGAGGCATTCTTATGCTGGATTTTCGTATTTATACATTTTTGGAAGTCTGTAAATACATGAATTTTACAAAAGCCGCCGAGGCGCTTCATATCACGCAGCCTGCCGTCTCGCAGCATATCCGTTATATTGAGGAATACTATCAGACCCGTCTTTTTACATTTCAGGGAAAAAAGCCGGTTCTGACCGAGACCGGGGAATATCTGCTCCACGCCTTTACGACATTGAGCCATGACCAGGTCTATCTGAAAGAGCAGCTCCTTTCCATGCAGAAAAAAAAGCCGGCCCTGATCTTTGGCGCGACTCTTACAATCGGTGAATATGTCATGCCGCGTTTTCTGATCGAATACCAGACACGGCATCCGGATACTGTCCTGACCATGATCACGGCAAACACTCACGAACTCCTCGACCGCATCTCGGACGGAGAGATTGATTTTGCGATCGTAGAAGGCTATTTTGACAAGACCCAGTATGACTATCTGACGTTTTCCTCGGAACCGTATATTGCCGTTGCAGGAACCCCGCTTTTTGAAGACTGCCGTCCCCGCTCTCTTTCGGAGCTTCTTGATCAGAAGCTGATTGTCCGGGAGCCCGGATCCGGTACAAGGGAGATCCTTGAAAAACATCTGGAAGCCCGTAATCTTTCCATTCACGATTTTTCCGGTGTTTCCGAAATCGGAAATATTCCGGCATTGAAAGCGGTTGTCTCTGCCGGTCTTGGCATTACATTTTTGTACCGTTCCGCTGCTGAAGAAGAGCTGAAAAACGGCATACTGTTTGACGTCACGCCGGAAAATTTCTCTATCACGCATGATTTTACTCTCATATGGCAAAAGGGAAGTATGTTTGCTTCCCGCTACCGTACTATTTTTGAAGAATGGAAGAAAAAGTTATGAAACTGTCAGTTACACGTCAAAGCATAGCACGCTGTCTGAAAATCATTCTGGGCAATTTTCTGATTACCGGAGCATATGCCTTTATTACCGTACCAAACGAGATCGTAAACGGGGGCGTTACAAGTTTTTCCATGATTCTTGGCAATTGGAAAGAAATTTTTCACAGGAACCGTATTCAGCTGTTTCTGTTATCTCATCCTGTTTTCCGTCCTGCACGGTCTGGGATATGCAATCCTGGTTCATCCGGTCATCGGCATGGTTCTGGCCGGGATCGGCTTTACTGCTCTTCAGTCGCTGACGCTGAATTGCCTTTTGAAAAGGAAAGAGTAATCGCGGTTCCTTTTCCAACCTCACTGTCAGTCCGGATTTGAATGTTATGGATGACCGCTCCATGCTTGACGATGGACAGGCCAAGTCCTGTACCTCCCGTCTCCTTGGAGTGGCTCTTATCCACACGGTAGAAGCGTTCGAAGATCCGTTCCTGTTCTTCTTTCGGAATTCCGATTCCGGTATCTTTCACAATAATCTTCGGGCCGCTTAATGTATTGCCGACCCAGACATGTACATGTCCGCCCGGCTTATTATATTTGACTGCATTTTCACACAGATTCCAGACCATCTCATCCAGAACCCGGTAAACTCCTTCATATTCCACTTTCTCCCCGCTCAGTTCCATCGAAACATGGTGACGGTTGGCCATATTTTCCAGACGGATCAGAACGTCCTCGCAGATACTGTAGAGATCCACTTTTTCTTTTTCCAGTCCCACACCGCCTTCATCCAGTTTGGAAAGCTTGATGATATCCTCCACAAGCACAATCAGACGGCTTGCCTCTTTATAAATGCGTTCGGCAAATCCCGGCACATCCTCCTGCTTTACAAGCCCGCTTTTCATAATCTCCGCATAACCTGATATGGATGTCAGCGGAGTTTTCAGCTCATGGGAAACGTTGGCCGAAAACTCTTTACGCATCTGCTCATTTTTTTCTTTTTCTTTCTTCTGGTTTTCCATGCTGAGCAGAAGCGGCGTCAGCTCTTCGTATACATCGTTATCGATCGGATGTTCCAGATCCAGCTCATTAATCGGCTGAACGAGCCGGTTTGCCACCCACTTGGAAAGTCTCCACGCAACAATCACAAGGATCAGACCGATGCCGAACATGTAAGGAAGAATCCTTACTGCCGTACTGCTTACGCCGTCCATGGACTTCGCGACACGAAGAACCGTCCCGTCATCGAGAAGCGTGGCATAATAAAACAGCTCCTGCCCTACCGTCTCTGAGACCCGTTTGTCCTGTCCTGTTCCATTCTCAAGTGCTTCCATGACTTCTTTTCTCCGGGCATGATTCTCGTCCTTGCTGTCAATTCCGTGGGAATCATACAGTACTTTCCCGTTCTGGTCGATCTGTGTTATCCTTGTGTCGCTATTGACATCATCCATTTCCTGCAGATAATCACTTCCCAGCAGATTGATGGCTTCCTTGATGTAGGAAGCCTCCTGCCTTGCGTCCTGCTGCATGATCCGGTATGTCTGGTTGTAGACAATCCCGATAATAAATGCATATGATGTCAGGAGCGTCAGAACAATGACAAACACCATATTTCTCTGGATCTTGTTTCTCATACTTCCTCCTGGTCCTCCGTGATCCGGTAACCGACACCGCGTACGGTCTCGATTTCCTCTCCCGCTTTTCCAAGCTTCTGGCGCAGCGTCCGGATATGTACGTCAACTGTACGTGTCTCGCCGTCGAAATCATATCCCCAGATTTCCTCAAGAAGCCGGTCCCGTGTAAGGACAATTCCTTTATTGTGCATCAGTCTCTTGAGCATCTCGTATTCTTTCAGCGTCAGGCTGACATGTGCTCCGTCTACAAGGACCTCATGCTTCTTTTCATTCAGTACAATCGGGCCTGCCTTGAGTACTTCGATCTCTTCTTTTTTCTTCGCGCGCCGCAGGACCGCCTTGATTCTGGAAACAAGTTCCATCATTCCAAACGGTTTTGTCACATAATCATCCGCACCGGCGTCAAGCCCTGAAACCTTGTCGTACTCTGTTCCTTTCGCCGTCACCATGATGACCGGAATGTCTTTCGTCTTTTTATTGTTTTTCAGCTTTTTGAGAATGGCCATGCCATCCTCTCCCGGCAGCATAATATCAAGTAAAATAAGCTCTGGCAGCCGTTCTGCCAAAGCTTTAAAAAACACTTCGCCGTCTTCAAATCCTTCCGCTTCCATGCCTGTACTTGATAATGTGTATACTACCAGTTCTCTAATATTCCTGTCGTCTTCTACACAAAAAATCATTTCGTTTCTCCTGAATTTCTGTTTTCATGAACTTCTGTGGCAATGCGGTGATTTCCGGTGATGGAAAACTCTACCCATTCTGCAATATTGGTTGCATGGTCTCCGATTCTTTCCAGATATTTTGCAACCATGATGAGATCTACTGCTGCTTCGCCTCCATCGCCGCCTTCTTTGGCAATATAATCGATGATTTCCTGTCTGATCTTGTCAAAAAGTCTGTCTACTTCATCATCCGCGGTCATAACCTTTTTGGCCAGCATCATATTCTGTTCTACGTATGCACGAACACTTTCTCTGACCATTTTAGCCGCTGCCTGTGCCATCACGCCAATGTCTTTATTGTTTTTTTCCACTTTCAGATCTGTGGAAAGCAGAATCTCTGCGATATCGGAAGCCTGATCTCCGATACGTTCCATATCCGTAATCATCTTCAGAGCCGCTGAAATCTGGCGTAGATCCTTCGCCACCGGCTGCTGCTGAAGGAGCAGTCTCAGACAAAGTCTCTCAATGTCTTTTTCCGCCTGGTCGATCTCCTCGTCAGCCTGAATGACTTCTCTTGCCTGCTCTTCTTTTCCTTCCAGAATCGCTTCTGTCGCTTTTGTGATTGCGACCTCGCAGAGCTCGCCCATTGTTGTGAGCTGCTCTTTTAATGAGTCAAGCTGCATATCGAATTTGTTTCTCATATTTAGCCGAACCTCCCTGTGATATAATCTTCTGTTCTCTTATCTGATGGTATAGAGAATAATTTTTCCGTATTATTGTACTCAATCATTTCTCCAAGCAGGAAAAATGCTGTATTATCGGAAATTCGTACTGCCTGCTGCATGTTATGTGTTACCATAACAATAGTATAATCTTTTTTCAGATCTGCTGCAAGGTCTTCAATCTTGGAAGTAGAAATCGGGTCCAGCGCGGAGGTCGGTTCATCCATCAGAAGCACTTCCGGTTCTACTGCCAGCGCTCTTGCGATACAAAGTCTCTGCTGCTGTCCTCCGGACATGCCAAGGGCGCTTTTTTTCAGTCTGTCTTTTACTTCATCCCATATTGCGGCGTTTCTTAAAGAACGCTCTACAATCTCATCGAGTTTTGCTTTGGAACGGATTCCGTGCGTACGCGGTCCGTAAGCCACATTGTCATAGATGCTCATCGGGAACGGGTTCGGTTTCTGGAATACCATTCCGACACGCTTCCGAAGTGTGTTGACATCCATTGATTTTGCGTAAATATCCTGTCCGTCCAGAAGGATTTTACCATCAATCCGACATCCTTCTACCAGATCGTTCATTCTGTTCAAGGACTTCAGAAGTGTGGATTTTCCACATCCACTAGGTCCGATGAACGCTGTAATCTTATTCGGCTCAATTTCCAGGTTGACGTTTTTCAGCGCCTGGAAAGAACCGTAAAACAAGTCCATATCTTTAATATCTATTTTACCCATTACCGTGTCCCCTTTGTAAGTTTTCTGGCCGCAAATGCAGATAATGCATTCATTGCTACTACCACTACCAATAAGATAACTGCCGTCGCGTATGCCTGATCCATGTAAAGACCTTCACTTGACAGGTTGTACATGTGAACAGCCAGCGTACGTCCGGAAGACATCGGTGTTGCCGCAATATCCGGTACCGTTCCTGCCGTGTACATGAGCGCCGCAGTTTCTCCCATAATTCTTCCGATTGCCAGGATCACTCCTGCCATGATTCCCGGAACTGCTGCCGGAAGTACAATTCTGAAAATTGTACGGAGCTTTCCCGCTCCAAGTCCAAAGCTTCCTTCCCTGTATGTATCAGGTACTGCTTTTAATGCTTCCTCTGTCGTTCTCATAATCAAAGGCAGGATCATGATGGACATGGTGAACGCACCTGCCAGAATGGAATATCCCCATCCGAGAGCCGTAACGAAAAACAGCATACCGAAAAGTCCGTATACGATGGATGGAATTCCCTGTAATGTCTCGGTTGTCAGACGGATGATTCCGACAAACCTGTTTCCTTTTTTCGCATATTCCACCAGGAAAATCGCGGAAAAGATTCCAAACGGAATCGCGATCACCAGTGACAGCAACGTCATGATGACAGTATTGATCAGGGCCGGCATCAAAGATGCATTTTCCGTATTATATTCCAGTGAAAACAGTGACGGCTTCAGATTCGGAACTCCGTTGATCAGAATATACGCAAGGAGGAACAAAAGTACTGCAAATGTGACCGCGGCTGCTGCATAAATCAGTACCCGCAATATGATACTTTCTATTTTTCTGCCTTTAGTCATTTTCGCTCCTCCTGTTCAATAATGATACACATGCGTTAATGATGAGAATGAATACAAACAGCACAACTGCTGTCGCAATCAGTGCTTCTCTGTGAAGATCTGCTGCATATCCCATCTCCATTACGATGTTTGTTGTCATCGTACGCACACCTTCCAGAATACCCTGCGGCATTCTCGGCTGGTTTCCTGCTACCATGATAACCGCCATCGTTTCACCGATCGCACGTCCGATACCGAGGACAATACCGGCGATCACACCGGATTTGGCAGCCGGGATTACGATACGGAAGATCGTTCTCTCCTTTGTTGCTCCAAGCGCGAGAGATCCCTCATAATACTGATCCGGCACACTTCTCATCGCGGATTCTGTAACCCCGATGATGGTCGGCAGAATCATAATTCCAAGAATAATGGATGCTGTCAGCATCGTCTGTCCGTTTCCGCCTATTCCCTGTGCTGCAGTATAATTTCTGATCATCGGTACGATCACAACCAGACCGAAGAAACCGTATACAACAGACGGAATTCCTGCCAGAAGCTCTGTCGCTGATTTTAAAAACGGATAAATCTTTTTCGGACAGTAATGTGCCATAAATACGGATGTAAAAATACCAATCGGCACACCAATCACGATGGCTCCCGCTGTTACATAAATACTTCCCATGATCATCGGAAGAATACCGTAAATATTATTGCTCGGTCTCCACTCTTCCCCAAGCAGGAAGTCAAAGATTCCGATCTCTGACATGGCCGGGATACCATTTGCGAACAAGAAAATACAAATCAGTGCTACCGCTAAAACGGAAGCACAGGCAGCAAGGAAGAATACTCCCTGCATGCCTTTTTCCTTCCAATCTTTCATAATTACTCTGTTACCTCATCCCAAGAAGTGATTTCACCTGTGAAAATCTGTTTTACCTGATCTGTTGTAAGCTCATCTACGCTGTTGTCGTTGCTTACGATGACTGCGATACCATCTGTTGCGATAACTGTTGCTGTTACACCCTGAGATGTTTCAGAATCTTTCAGTTCACGGGATGCCATACCGATATCGCTGATTCCTTCTACCGCATTGGATACACCTGTTGTAGAATCACTTGTCTGAAGTTCAACTTTAACATCTGCATTCAGTTCCTGATATGCTTCAGAAAGTTTTTCCATTACCGGAGATACGGAAGAAGATCCGGATACTGTAACTGTTCCGCTTAATCCGGAAGCTGCATACTCTGTTGTTGTATCTACCGGAATATATCCTTCATCAGCAACTACTTCCTGTCCCTGTGTGCTCATGATGAAGTTGATGAAATCCTGTGCTACATCGCTGAGTCCGTCTTTTGTTACGATGTTGAATGGACGGGACACTTTATAAGTACCGCTTTCGATGTTCTCTGCTGTTGCTTCTGCTCCATCGATCTTCACTGCTTTTACATCATCGCTCAGAGATCCGAGGGATACATATCCGATTGCGTTTGGATCCTGTGCTACTGTGGAAAGCATAACAGATGTATTGTTTGTAACGGTTGCATCTGTTGTTGTATTATCAACTTTTTCTCCGTCTACTTCTTCTTCTACACCGAAGAGTTCTACGAAAGCTCCTCTTGTTCCGGAACCGTCCTCACGGGAAATAACGTTGATGCTTCCGCCTGAAGAAGATCCGCCGTCTCCGCCGTCGCTGCTTCCTCCGTCATTGCTGCTTCCGCATGCTGCAAGAGACATCATCATAACTGCTGCTCCAATAATTGCTGTAACTTTTCTGAATTTCATATTTTTTCTCTCCCTGATTTCATATTTTACATTTTTTCTTGTTTCCTTGTCGACAGTGCCTATCATAAAGCACAAATGTTAAATCTGTTAAAAATAAACGGTTAAATCTATGTAAAATATCTTCTCCCTTTCTTGATTTTTCATTCCAGAAACGGAAAATTAGTTTTTTATATGAAGAAATTGTAAAATCACTTTTCTTCCATCCGAGAATTTTACATGAATTTTATTGTTATATTTCAAACAATACTTGCCACTCCGATTACAGAATGATAGAATGAGTGCAAAATGTACTGAACCATTTCTTTATTATAGAAGGAATGTGGATTTTATATCAGTAGGAAGGGGAAAAGAAATGTCAGTAAAATCAGATCAGAAAAAACAGATCACAGGCCTGCTTTACTCCGTATGCGGCGGGGTGCTTTTCGCAGCCGGTGTCAATCTGTTTATTACACCGCTTGACTTGTACAACGGCGGTTTCATGGGAATTGCTCAGTTGATTCGTACCTTTTTAACTTCGGCTCTGCATCTTTCTTTCGGCCAGACCGATATCGCAGGTATCATTTATTTTATCGTAAACCTGCCTCTTCTGTATCTGGCGTGGAGCAAAATGGGACGTGGATTCTTTTTCCGTACCGTTGTCACCGTCATTGTAGAAACCGCAGCCCTTACTTTTATCCCGGTTCCGGAACGCTCTCTCATCGATGACCGTCTGACTTCCTGTGTCATCGGAGGTCTGGTGGCCGGATTTGGAACCGGGCTGGTACTGCGCGGCGGCAGTTCCGGCGGCGGCCAGGACATCCTTGGCCTTTATTTTACAAAGAAGTTTCGCAATTTCAGTGTCGGCAAGATGGCAACTATTATCAATGTCTTTGTGTACGGGATCTGTCTTCTGATGTTCAATCTGGAAACCGTGATCTATTCCCTGATCTACGGAGTCATTTCTTCCGTAGCATGTGACCGGATCCATATCCAGAACATCAATATGAGCGTCATGATCTTCACGAAAAAGCTTGGGATTTCCAAGGCGATCATGGAAGAGACGGGCCGCGGCGTCACCAACTGGGAGGGGGCCGGTGCCTACACGAACGAAACATCCTATATTCTCTTCGTCATGATTTCCAAATACGAAGTGAACCAGATCCGCCGGATTGTCCAGAGCATTGACCCGAACGCCTTTATGATCTTTACCGAAGGCTGTTCGGTGGAAGGAAACTTCGAAAAACGGTTATAAAAGGACACAAAAAACGAGCTCCGAAAAATTATTAACATTTTTCAGAGCTCTTTTTCTTTCTATTTTACGCCGGACATTCCTCCGCAAACAGCTTTTCTATTTCGTGATGAAGCCAGGATCTTTTCTGAATCTCTATGCCGCCGATCTCAATGGATCCATCGCTTCTCTGTACCGCTTTCCCGACTTCAGGAATCCAGCATGAGAGCACTCCTGTCCTTTCAATTCGGACTCTTCTTTTTCGTCCTTTTGTATCCAGGGCTTCCTGAACCAGTTCTTTAATCCGCTCTTTATTATAGTAGGAATCGTTCACGATAACGCCGTCCCCTGTCACAATAATCATATCTATTTCATCCTGATCACGCCCGTTCGGATCCTGATAAAAGTGTCTGTGCAGTTTATCCAGTAATGCTCCAATCCCAAAACCGGCCTTCGTTCCCAGAGTTCTTTTCATAAATATCCCTCCTTCGTTCTGGTATGAGGTAATTTTAGCACTGTCCTCATATTTCTTCAACGAAAGATATTCTTTAGAAACTGAAGATATTCTGAAGGTCCGAAAGCCGGCATTCATTCTTTTTTAATATTTCCTTTTACAGAAGACTTTGCAGATCAGTATATTCCATCTGGAAGCTTTCTGCCACATTTTTACAGGTCAGTTTTCCATCATAGGTATTGACGCCGGAGATCATGACAGGATTCTTCCTGCACGCTTCTTCCAGTCCGTGCTCCGCAATCGCAAGTCCATAGCGCAGTGTCGCATTTGTCAGAGCAATGGTAGATGTTCTTGGTACCGCCCCCGGCATATTTCCGACGCAGTAGTGAATAATTCCGTCTACTTCGTAGATCGGATCATCGTGGTATGTGACTTTCGTTGTCTCACAGCATCCGCCCTGGTCTACAGCAACATCCACGATCACACTGCCCGGCTTCATCTCTTTTAAGTAGGCTTTTTTCATCAGCTTCGGCGCTGCTTTCCCCGGAATCAGCACGCTTCCGATCACGAGATCCGCTTCCTTGACTGCATTTTCAATATTGGTGTCCGTGCTTACCAGTGTCTGGATCCTTGCGCCGAAAATATCATCCAGGTACGCAAGTCTTGGAAGGCTGATATCAAGAATCGTCACATTGGCGCCCATTCCGACCGCAATCTTGCAGGCGTTGGTTCCCACGGATCCGCCTCCGATAATGACGATATTGGCCTTTGGTGTTCCAGGAACACCGGATAAAAGAACTCCGGATCCTCCGAATGTCTTTTCCAGGTACTTTGCTCCCTCCTGGATGCTGAGTCTTCCGGCAATCTGGCTCATCGGCGCCAGAAGCGGAATACTTCCGTCCCGTTCGATCAGTGTCTCATAGGCAAATCCTTTCATGCCGGATGCAAGCATCGCATCAGTCAGTGGTTTGTCTGCCGCCAGATGGAGATAGGTGAATAAAACGAGATCTTTTCTGAAATAGCCGTACTCTTCCGGAAGAGGCTCTTTGACCTTAACCATCATATCCACGCCGTCCCATACTTCTTTTGCTGTATCTACAAGCTTTGCTCCGGCTTTTTCATATTCCGCATCCGTAAAACCGGATCCAAGTCCTGCTCCTTTTTCAATCCATACTTCATGTCCTGCGTTTACATAGCTTTTTGCATTGTCCGGAATAAGTCCTACACGGTACTCTCTGTTCTTGATTTCCTTCACACATCCGATTTTCATCGTTTGCCCTCCTTCATTTCATTTTGTAGAATCGCCTAATTTTTCGATTCTCTTTGTATCGTTTTCTACATTTCTCTAAATTCATGATACAACATCGGAATTGCATTTGCAATAATTGTTAATTTTTAAATTATTGCATATTTCTGCCTCAGGCTTGCCTTTTGCAGATATTTGTGATTAAATCAAGCTATATCAAACAGAAAAGAGGATCTCTATGAAAGCAATCCAGAATTTCATTCAAAACCAAAAATTAACGCGGGTGCAGTCGGCCCTTGCATCATTCGTATTAGACCATGCAGTAGAGGTCTGTTTTATGAGTTCCACCAAGCTGGCGGAAAAACTTGGCATCAGTGAGCCTTCTGTGATCCGGTTCTGCCGGGCTCTTGGCTTTTCCGGCTACACCGATTTTCAAAACGCGCTGCGGAAAGAATACCACGGTGATCTCTTCCGGATCTCGGACCGGCTCCCTGTCCCTTCCGACCGTGCCGCCGCCCTTTCCCGGCTTGATCTTCCGTCCGATATTCTTGCAAATGAATATCAGAATACATTAGGCAATCTGGAGCAGGCCCTTGCCTCCAACCGTCCGGAGACGCTGGATGCAGCTGCGGATCTGATTCTTGCTTCCGGCCGGAAATACATTGTTGCTTCCCGCGGGAATGCCTGTCTTGGCGTCTATCTGAATCTGTATCTTCACCACATGACCGATCACGTCATCCATACCGCCTCCGCATCGGTCAGTCCTTTTGACCTGATGGCGGACATTTCGTCCGACGACTGCGTGATCGTTTTCAGTTTCCCGCGCTACTCCTCCATAGACGAACTGGCCCTGAAACTTGCTAAATCCGCAGGCGCAAAAGTGATTCTCTTTACCGACAAGCCAAGCGCCCTGTTAAGTGAATATGCCGACATTCTGTTTACCATTCCGGTCAACAGCACTTCTTTCTTTAATTCTCTGAGTGCCGCCCAGTTTCTGACAGAGGTGCTTTTAAATACCATCAGCAGGAAATGCAAAGGCCGATCCATCGAGCGCAAGCTCAAAAAGATCGACCTCTATCTGGACGAGTTCGGTACTTACTGAAACGTCCGTTCCTGTTCGGTTTATTCTATCTTCATCTTTGCCAGAGCTTCCGCAAACGCGTTGTTCAGCGGCTGCTCTGCTTCTTTTTGCTGCTGTTTCATGTAGCGTCTGACATCCTGTCTGCTGACATCTTTGCCTTCCCGCTTTCTTCTTGCCTCAAAGGCCGCCATCTTTTCTTTATGGCCGCAGGCACAGACAAAAGTCTGGTCCTCTCCTTTTCCGACAAGCTCCATCCGTTTATGGCAGACCGGACATCTGGCATTGGTTGTCCGCGAAACCGTCTCACGATATCCGCACTCCCTGTCCTGGCAGACAAGCAGTTTACTGTTCTTTCCATTGACTGCCAGCATCCGTTTTCCGCACCGCGGACATTTCCGGTTTGTCAGATTGTCATGCCGGAAGGTCGCTTCGCTTGTACGGATGTCCTGCATCACATTGTTGGTATATTGCTCAATCTCTTTCATGAACGTCTTCTCTTTTTGCCTGCCGTCCGAAATTTTCTGCAGTTCCTTCTCCCATCTGGCTGTCAGCTCCGGCTTTTTCAGATCTGACGGAACAAGTTCCAGAAGCTGACGGCCCTTGGAGGTAATCAGAAGATCGTTCCCTTTTTTCTCCATATAAAAAGTATTGAACAGCTTTTCAATGATATCCGCCCTTGTGGCAACGGTTCCAAGCCCGCCTTTTTCCATGGAGGTAAGAAGAGTTGCCTCGGTATAGTGTGCCGGAGGTTTTGTCTTTCCTTCCGTCACTTCCAGCTTTTTGACAGGCAGGCTCTGCCCTTTCTTCAGTTCCGGCAGAATCTGATTTTTCAGGCTGTCATCTTCGTCTTCTTCTTCGATATCACTGTCATATACGGCTCTCCATCCGGCTTCCCGGATCGTCTCGCCTTTTGCCGCAAAGTGTTCTCCTTTGACCGACGCCTTGACGCTGATCTGCTCAAATTCAGCCGGCGGATAGAGCACCGCCAGAAATCTGCGTACGACAAGATCATAGATCTTACGCTCCTCCGAAGTCATATGAGTCAGATCCACGTACTGTTCTGTCGGGATAATCGCGTGATGGTCACTGACTTTGCTGTCATCCACAAACCGCTTGTCCGCTGTAAACTGCTTTCCATGAAGAGCCCGTGCCAGCGCCCGGTACGGCCCGGTCTGGCATGCCTCGATCCGTTCTTTTAAGGTCGGTACGATGTCTGAACTCAGATATCTGGAGTCTGTCCGCGGATAGGTCAGCACTTTGTGGTGCTCATATAATCTCTGCATAATATTGAGAGTCTCTTTGGCAGAATATCCGAAACGACGGTTCGCCTCTCTTTGAAGCTCCGTCAGATCATAAAGGCCCGGTGCATACGTCTTTCTGGATTTTTTCTCCACGCTGTCCAGCACCAGCCGTTCTCCCCGGATCTCTTCGGAAATCCGACGGATCCGCTCCGGATCAAAGGATCTCGTACTGCCGGACTTTCCATCCTGCCAGGTAAAGCAGATCCCGTCCGCATAAACTTTCAGTCCATAATACGGCTTCGGCCGGAAAGAACGAATCTCATCCTCCCTGTTTGCGATCAGCGCAAGGGTCGGTGTCTGCACCCGCCCGCAGGTCAGCTTTGCGTTATATTTGCATGTCAGCGCCCGGGTCGCATTGATTCCTACAAGCCAGTCCGCCTTTGCGCGGGACCGGGCAGCATCATAGAGATTCTGATAGTCTCTTCCGTCACGGAGACGTCCAAATCCTTCCCGGATGGCCCGGTCCGTCACGGAGGAAATCCAGAGCCGCTTCACCGGTTTCTGATTTCCTGCCTTTTCAAGAATCCATCTTGCCACCAGCTCTCCTTCCCGTCCTGCGTCCGTGGCAATAATGATCTCTCCGACATCCTTTCTGTGTATCTGGCTCTTTACCGCATTGTACTGCTTTGCTGTCTGGCGGATCACGGAAAGCTTCCATGTCTTCGGCATCATCGGAAGCACATCCATCTTCCACTCTTTCCATTCCGGCTTATATTCTTCCGGATCAGCAAGTGTCACAAGATGGCCAAGCCCCCAGGTGACAATATACCGTTCTCCCTCGATGGTTCCCTGTCCGTTTTTCTTACATTTCAGCACCCTGGCAATGTCTCTTGCCACAGATGGCTTTTCTGCGATTACTAATGATTTCATAGTGTTCCTCTATTCATTCAAAATCGGATTCCCGTCCCGATCCGTTAAAAGTTCAAGCTGCCTGCTTTCCTCTTCCGCCTGCTCGAGACATTTCAGAATCGCTTCATTCAGCGAGAGCATTTTATCGTCCAGTTCTGATACCATTTTTGCACATTCTTTCAGCTCTCTGCTGATATACTCCGGCGCATTTCCTTCAAACTTATAGTAAATCTTGTGCTCCAGACTGGCCCAGAAGTCCATGGCAATCGTCCGGATCTGGATCTCTACCTTCGTGTCTACCACACTGTCCGTCAGGAAAATCGGAACCGAGATCAGCATATGATAACTTTTGTATCCGCTTTCCTTCGGATGCTTGATATAATCCTTTATGGAAAGCACTTTCAGATCACTCTGATTGCCGATCATCTCAGCCAGACGATAGATGTCCGAAGTGAACGAGCAGATCAGTCTGACTCCTGCAATGTCATTGATATACTTTACCATATTTTCAATGGAACTTTCATGTCCCTGTCTCTTCAGCTTCTTGACGATGCTCTCCGGTGTCTTGATTCTCTTTTTGATATGTTCAATCGGATTGTACCGATGTACATGCTGGAACTCATCATTTAAAATTTCCAGCTTTGTGCCTACTTCTTTTAATGCCGCGTTATATAGAAACATCATGGTTTTCCAGCTGTCTACATCTTCATAGTTTTTTACATTCATCCTTTTCCACCTTTCACGAAAAAGACTGCATTTTTATGCTTACCGCATTTACGCGCCATTTTATAGTATAACATATTTTCATATGTTTGTCATTTATTTCACATTTTCTATATTATTTTCTCTACTATATTAAAATCTGGCACATCTTCATTGTGCATAATGCCGATTCATGGCTTTCGGGTGTAACACCTGCGCAGCAGGCCGGATCAACCCGGACCGGCAGCTCCGGCACATACGCTTTTGCCAGGAGGGCATTGGACACAACACAGATATCTGTGCAAAGACCGATCATCTCCACGGCATCAAATCCACCGTCCCGGATATACTCTGCAAGCGGAACGCTTCCGAATGTCGTCTTGTCAAAGACACTGCGGCCTTCCGAATACGGACGGATCTCCGGAATCAGCTCCCATCCTTTGTTTCCTTTGATACAGTGTTCCACCGGCAGGAGACGTCCCTCCTGAGTTTCCGGATACTGCTCTGTATGTGTATCTCTTGTAAAGACAATCTCCTGCCCTTTCTTTACATATTCCTCAATCTTGTTTTTGACATTGTCCACAATCCCGCAGGCCTCTTTCGTCCCAAGGCTTCCCGTCACAAAGTCATTCTGCATATCAATCACGACCAGAAGTTCTTTCATTTTCTTCCTCCTCCCTGCATGTTTTCTGTATTGTAACACGATTTCCAAAGTGCGTAAAGGAACCCTGGACAGACTTTACATTTCTTTAATAGAATGGTATGATGATCAAACAGAGAAAGGAGTTTTCAGGATGTTTCGATTGTGGGCAAAGACATGGAAGAACAACCGCATGCTGTCAGATACGGTGATCTGTGACGACTCATCCGACACAAGAACACATAAAGTATTCCGGGCTTTGGAAGAGATCTGTTATCAGTTTGATTTAAGCCAGCCGATCTGGCTTGACAGCAATATCAATGAGTTCCGGCGTCATGCCAAAGCGCGGTTTTACCAGGACAGTTTTATTGACAGTATTGACTTTGACTTTCTGGAAATCCAGGTCATCGAAGAAGATTAAGAGCGGCTGCATTATGTAAAACGGAGGGCTTCCCTCCGTTATTTTTTCATTTTCGGTTCAAAAATCCAGGATGCAAGATATCCGAAGACCAGTGCCGCCGAGATTCCTGCCGCGCTTGCGGTAAATCCTCCTTCAAAGATCCCGATGAATCCGTCTTTCAGGACGGCCTCTTTGACTCCCTGAAACAGAGTGTTTCCAAACCCGAGAAGCGGAACGCCTGCTCCGCAGCCGACCATTTCAATCAGAGGATCATACACGCCCAGAAACCCCAGCACGGTTCCGGATGTCACCAGAAGTACCATGACTCTTCCCGGCATCAGTTTTGTCCTGTCCAGAAGGATCTGTACAAGCGCGCAGATCAGGCCTCCTGCCCAGAACGCGTTAAAATATTCCATCGTTTCTCCTCCTTTGTCAACATGAACGTTCCAGCACAATGCCATGAGCAATGCCCGGAATGCTCTCGCCTTCATTGAAGCTGACCGTTGACATCAATGCACCGGTCGGGACAAAGAGTACTTTCTTCCACTCACCTTTTATGATTTTCGGAAGAACATAAGATCCCAGTGTCACTGCCGCGCACCCACAGCCGCTGCCTCCGGCATGGGTATCCTGTGTCTTCTGATCGAAAATTTTCATCCCGCAGTCCATGTGTCTTTCCTCAATGTCCACTCCGTTTTTCTTCAGAAGTTCCAACAGGATCGTGCTTCCAATATATCCGAGATCTCCGGTGACGATCTGATCATACTCTTCCATCTCCCTGCCAAAATCTTTTCTGTTTGCCAGAATGGTGTCACATGCCGCCGGAGCCATGCATCCTCCCATATTCTGGGAATCTTTCAGCCCGTAGTCTACGATTTTCCCGACTGTCACTCCGGATATCCGCACCTTCGATTTTTCCTTTCCGATGACAAAGGCTCCGCTTCCGGTTACCGTCCACTGTGCCGAGAGGGGTCTCTGGGAAGCGTATCCAAGCGGAAACCGGAATTCCTTTTCCGCGCTTCCAAAGTGGCTGGATGTGACCGCAAGAACGTAGTCCGCATATCCGGCGGCCACGCTCATCGCCCCAAGGGCAATGGCCTCCCCTGATGTGGAACATGCTCCAAACAGTCCGAATAAAGGAATCTGGAGGCTTTCAATTCCAAGGGAGGTGGCCGTTCCCTGCCTTAACAGGTCGCCGCCGAACAGAAAGCGGATCTTCTCCTGCGGAATCTGCGCCTTTTGTATGGCACGCAGGCAGGCCCGTTTCTGCATTTCGCTTTCTGCCTCCTCCCATGTTTCTTTCCCGAAAAGATTTTCCTTGTCTTCTCCATACTCGTCGAACAGTTTTCCAAGCGGCCCCTGGCTTTCTTTCTGCCCGACAATCGTTCCCGCGCTCAGCAGGAAGGGCGCCTCTGTAAAGCCAAGACTCTGCGCTCCTTTTGCCATTCCGCTTTTCATCTGCAATCCCACCTTTCTCTACCAGCTGATTCCCGCTTTCAGCAGGAAATAGTAAATCAGTCCAAACAGCCAGCTCGTGACGATTCCGTACAAAATGACCGGTCCGGCAATAGTAAAAATCTTACATCCGATTCCGAACACCTGGCCTTCTTTTTTATATTCGATTGCAGGCGCCGCCACAGAATTGGCAAATCCGGTGATCGGGACAAGCGCTCCCGCCCCGCCCCATTTCGCGATTTTTGGATACAGTCCCAGTCCTGTCAAAACGACACTTAACAGAACAAGAATCATGGATGTATAACAGCTTGTCATCTCCTTGTCCATGCCGGTGCCGGACACATAATTGGAAATGATCTGGCCAATCGTACAGATCGTTCCTCCTGTGATAAATGCGCGGAACATGTTTTTCCAGACATTATGCACCGGTGTCTTCTGCTTTACATATTCTTCGTAGCTTTTCTGCTTTTTCGCCTGTTGTCTGTTAATCGGTTCTTTCAAACAGATCCCTCCTTACACGCCCCATCTTCCCAGAAAATAAACAAGCGCTCCCGCTGTTTTCCCAAGAGACAGGCCGATGATAATATATGGTATGGTTTTAATGATTTTCAGCCTCCGGATAAAGATCGGAAATACATTGAGAATATCTGCAAGCGCCATGGCCCAGCAGCCCACAAAGATTCCGGAAAACAGACCGAACAGCGCCAGAAGGAAGCTGCCTGCCGGTATCTTTATCTGATAGATAAAGAACAGATTGAACAGAATTCCGCCGAGGGCAATAGCATTTTCATACATCAAAATGTGTTTCCCGGTATGGGTCCTGTCCGCAAACACTGAAATCAGCCCAAGCCCGATAAGAAAAGAAAACATTCCCCCTGCAATGACCGCGCCGGATGAAAATCCGATGATTCCAAGAACGATCTGCTCAGCCCACATCTTTTTCTTCCTTCTTCCGTGAGTATTCATCGATCAGTGTCATCTCGATTTCCTCCTCGTACGTCCGCATTTCCACTTCCATCGGCGTCGGATCCACAGTAAAACGTCTTTTCCCAAAGTGGTTGAAAAACAGCAGAATTCCCACGCTCATCCCGATACAGTATGTCAGTTCCAGAATTCCAAAGCCGTCCGACCGGTTTCCTGTCACAAGGAAATAAATCTGATTAAACAGTTTTGGTACATCCACGTCATTGTTAAACGACATGATGGAAAACCCGGCACCGATAAAGGTTACAAGAAGTACAAACACACTTTTCAGAAACGGAATCACTTTCCCGTTCTTTTTCTGATCTTCGATGGTAATAATCAGATCTGTCTCGCCCATATTTTCCACGGTGAGATTCGGATAAATCTCATGGATTCTGGAGATGACTTCCAGAATGGATACGACATACCGTTTCTTTAAAGAGCCTCGGAGAAGTTTCACTGTCTTTAACCGGCTGACAACAGTCTGATCGGTACATTCCATCGAAAGCACATCCCCAAGAAGCACTTCTGTTTTTGCCAGTTCCTTATTTTTCTCCCCTTTGATATAGAGTGTATGTCCGGATGTTCCCATCGTTTCCTCCTTCTTCCATGCTGACACTGACAAGCGTTCCGTTTTCTTCCGATACGGGCCGTTGCTGTGACATTACATAATACAGAATTCCCAGGATAACAGCTGATGTGACAACGCAGATCAGGCATATCCGGATTCTTCTTTTTGCCTGTTCCATTCTCCTTCACCTTTCCTTTCTTTCAAAGGTAGTATGTCTGTTCTGGCTTTTTTTATACCGGATATGCCTGATTCTTTTTTACGCCGGCGGACTGCCGTATTCTTTCATCCGTTTCAGTATCTTCTTTTCCAGCCGCGAGACCTGCACCTGCGACATGCCAAGCATTTTCCCGGTCTCGGACTGGGTTTTGTTTTCAAAATATCTGAGATAAATCAGCTGCCGTTCCTCTTTTCCCAGCTTTTCCAGAAGGGAATATAGAAACATCTGGTCAATAATCTTTTCTTCTGTTTTTTCCTCCTTTTCCAGTTTTTCCAGAAGCTCCACCTCGCTTCCGTCTTTCTTGTAGACCGGCCGGTGCAAAGACTCCACTTCGGCAGATGCTTCCATAGCCTCTACCAGTTCTTCCTTTCCGATTCCGGAAATCTCCGACAGTTCCCGGATTGTCGGTTCCCGGTTGTACTTTTTCGTAAATTCTTCTTTCGCCTGACATGCTTTACAGGAAATTTCCTTGAGAGAACGGCTGACTTTGAGCATTCCGTCATCCCGGAGAAACCGTCTGATTTCCCCGGATATCATTGGTACCGCGTAGGTCGAAAAACGAACGTCGTATGTCAGATCAAACTTGTCAATCGCCTTTAACAGACCGATACTCCCGATCTGGAACAGGTCCTCTGCCTCGGTTCCCCGTCCACTGTATCTTCGAACAATGCACCAGACAAGCCCGACGTTTTCTTCTACAAGAAGTGCTCTTGCATCCGCGTCACCCTGATGTGCCTTTTCAATCAGCTCTGCGGTATGATCCATCCGTCACGTCCTTTGCCGATGATTTTCTTCATACGGACGGTTGTCCCGCATCCGGGACTTGATTCCACCGTCAGCTCATCCATAAAGGCCTCCATAAAGGCAAATCCCATCCCGGAACGGTCCAGTTCCGGCCGTGTCGTAAACATCGGCTGCATTGCTTCTTCAATATTTTCAATTCCTTTTCCTTCGTCCCGTACTTCGATTTCCAGCGCATGTCCTGCTGTCACACATCGGATGTAGATTTTATGTATTTCCTGATTGTAGCCATGAATCACCGCATTGGTGACCGCCTCGGAGACAGCGGTCTTGACATCCGCCACTTCCTCCAGTGTCGGATTGAGCTGTGTCATGAACGATGCCACTGCCACCCTGGCAAACCCTTCGTTTTCCGAGCAGCTGTCAAATATAATCTCCATTTCATTCGTATCCTGTTTCATTGTCTTTCCTCCTCGTAAATTCGAATAATCTTTGCAGCTCCTGACATTTTCAGGATCTTTTTCATCCGGTCATTCAGATTCGCCGCCCAGACTTCTCCTCCGGTCAGGCTCAGTTTTCTGTATCTTCCCATCATCACCCCAATTCCGGAGCTGTCCATAAAGCTTGTCTCCCCAAAATCAAAAATCACATATTTCACATGATTTCTTTCAATCTGCCGGTCTGCCTCCCTGCGGATTTCTTCCGTCTGATGATGGTCCAGCTCCTTTGGCAGAAAGATTGTCAGACAGTTTTCTTCTATCTGATATTTCATGCGGTCTCTCCCCTTTCCGTTGTTTCCTTTCCGGTTTTTCACGACACCGCCTTCCCGGGATGTCCGCCGGAACAAAAAGAGGATGATGCACACTGTGCACCATCCTCTTTTGTAGTATCGGATCTTTTATCCGGCTGTTATTCTCCTGTATTTCCCGAACCGGCTGCATTCAGGCTCTCAAGAGCCGACTGCGCCTCCTCCGCCAGAGATGTACCGGAGAACTGCTCCGTTACTTTCTGATAATAGTTCTTTGCATTTTCCATGTCGCCTGTCTCCTCATAAGCCTGAGCAAGAAGATACATGGCGTTTCCATCGTCATAAGTCTCGTCCATCCTGACAACTTTCGACAGATTCTCGATTGCCGCCTCGTAGTTTTCCACATCCGAGTTGGCCACTCCCCGGTTGTACTGTCTCCGGCAGGCTGACGGGTAAATGCTCTCTGTCAGTTCTGTAAACTGTTCTTTTCCCAGATCTCCAAGAGAATCCTGATTGATGGCCAGAAGCTCATCCGCCAGGTTTTCATTCGACTCCGAGCCGTTGCGGTATTTGGTCTGAATATCCATCAGAGACTCGTAGCTGCTCTTTGTGGACTCCGCGGTCTCTTTTGCCGTCTGTGCCTCATCACTCTGGGTCCGGTAGCTTTCCAGCTCCTTTTCCAGGGCGCTGATCTCAGACTCCTGGGAAGCGATCTGGTCGCTTGCCTCCACAATGCTTTCATTCATCTGTCTTGCCTGGGACTCATTGACCGCCGGCATAATCAGAAACCACATCACTGCCGCTCCGACCACAAGGCCGATGACAATATTGGCAATCGTAAACGCCATTCCTTTTTCCCGTTCTTTTGTTTCCACCGGCTGGATGATTGTTTCATTGCCGAGTTTATAGCTTACGGTCTGCTGTTCCTTCACATCCTTCTGTCCGGACGTACGTTTTCTGTGCATCCGGTTCAGCTCGTAAATATAGTTCAGCGTGATCGGATCTGTCGTATCCAGTTTCTGTGCTTTTCTGAGCACCTGTCTTGCCTTAGCATACTGCTCCGTGTGCAGATACAACAGTGCCAGAAGCTGATATGCTTTCAGAAAATCAGGGTGTTCGGTTACGATCTTTTTCAGCTGGATGACAGCCAGATCTTCCCCTCCCTGTCTGCAGTACTGCAGGCACTGGTTGTACTTCTTCGCAGTCTGATCGACTGCTTCCAGATCCCCCCTGGAAGATTTGAATTCATCGATATAGTCGGATGCGATATTGTCAGCAGGAACCAGCTTCAGGCTCACTGTCCAGACAACAAGCGCACGCGTCACATCTCCTCTGCCATAATAGACAAGTCCCAGAAGATTCCTTGCATCCTTATTATATTTATCAAATTGAATACTTTTTTTCAGTGAGTTTTCTGCTCCTGTCAGGTCCCGTATTTTCGCTTTTCTCAATCCATCATTATACCAGTACAGGGACCGGTACCTCAGTTCTCCTCTGATATCCATTTATATCTCCCCGTTCTGTTATCTCGTTGTTTCCAAGATATCTTTTAAAAGATCCGACAGATCCGTCAGATCCTCACTCAAGGCCTCTTCTTCGATCTCGTCTACTTCCAGGCTTGGCTGAAATTTCTTCAGTTCTTCTTCAAAATTTAACATCTGGCTGCCTCCCTTAGTAATGTTTCCATTTCTCCTACAAGGTACAGGGAACCAAAACAGTATACCTGATCCTGTTCCCGTTTGCAGGCAGTGACATAGCTGCACGCCTCTTTTACCGTATCTTTGACTACCACGCGGCTGTCCGTCCATTGAGCAAAATCCTTCTGAAGCTCTCCGGGATTTACTCCCCGCTCATCCGGAATCTTTGTTACAACAATCAAATCTGCCGGAATTTCACGGCAGACAAAACGGATCATTTCATGATAGTCCTTTTCCTTCACCGCGGAAAACAATACGATCAGCTTTCCATCCGGACTGCGAAATTTCTCCTGCATCCGGATACTTTTCGCAAGCGCTCTGACAGCCGGCATATTGTGTGCACCGTCCAGTACGATCCCCGGAAGCGCTTCCTCCATCCTTCCCTTCCAGGACGTCGTCTCCAGAATCTTCCTCCACGATGCCGTCGGCTCTTTGACCAGACGCTTCATTGCCTCCAGCGCGAGCACTGCATTCATCGGCTGATACGATGCTGTCGTCGGCAGTTTCCACATTGCAGTATCATCATACCGATTTGACGTTGAAAATTCAAGATCCTTTCCCGTAATTTTCATGATTTTGAACGCATTTTCCGAGATTTCTCTACATTCCGCGCCGGCATTTTCCGCCGTTTTTTTCAGGACACCAAGTGCCTTTTCATCTGTCGCGTCACAGATCAGCGGCACACCCGGTTTGATGATTCCCGCTTTTTCCGCAGCAATCTTTTCGATCGTATCTCCCAGAATCTCCGTATGATCCATTCCGATGGACGTGATCACGGTCAGGACCGGATGTTCAATGCTGTTTGTCGCATCCAGTCTTCCTCCGAGACCGGTCTCCAGAATGATATATTCCGCCTCTTCTTCGTCAAAGAATTTCATCGCCATTCCGAATAAAAACTCAAAATAAGTCGGGTGGCCAAGTCCTTCTTTTTCCATCTCTCCGGCGGCTTTTCGAACTTCCTCAAATATCCGGACAAATTGTTCTTCGGATATCATTTCTTCGCCGATACGGATCCGCTCCCGGATCGTAACAAGATGAGGGGAAGTAAACAGTCCCGTCTTCTTCCCCTCTCCGGTCAGAAGCGCCTGCAGATATCTGCACACGCTTCCTTTCCCGTTGGTCCCTGCCACATGGATGATCTTTTTCTCGCGCTGGGGCATACCCAGATACGATAAAAATACTCTCGTATGGTCCAGGGAATGTTTTTTTGCAAACATCTGAAGCCTGTCAATATAGTTTACCGCTTCTTCATAATTCATCATATTATTCCTCATCACTTGTGCCTTCAAACGCTTCTACCCAGTTCTTTGCCGGCTCATCCTGTTCCTCTTCCGGAGCCAAGGTGAGCGTTCCGTTCTGGTAGACATATTTCTGAGAGGTGGCAAATACCGTACTGCTGGATCCCATCTGGATCACAGTGATAATATCTCCGTCCTCCAAAGCACAGTCATTTAACACCACATGGGTATTATTGAGGAACTTACTGTCCTGCTGTTCCCCGTTGACAAAGATCTTGCTGTTCCGCGTCATATTTTCTCCGTACAGACTGTAGGAATTTTCCTCTCCAGGCTGCGGCACAATATTATTCAACGTCACATCCTTGACACCCATTCTCATATGTCCTTCCGTAATCGGCGGGTCGCCATCGTACACATACTGTTCTCCGTAGAGAATGTCATACTGCAGAAGTTCCAGATCTTTCAGATAATCCTCGGTCTGTCTTCTCTGCTGATGATAGTTGAACACCGTTCCCGAATGGATTCCCAGACGTTCAAACACATCTGCCATAATCTGGTAGGACGGTATGTTTCTGTCCTCTTTCTCAAGTCCGATGTTGTCCCAGATCACGTAATTGGTATTATAGAGATACCTGCTCTTCAGATCCTTCGCTTCCAGTCCCATGGTCGGAAGATGGTCCCCGTAAAATACGATGACGCTCGGCTCATCTCTTTTTTCCACCTCTTCCACAAGGTGCCGGGCGAACTGATCCATTTCATAGATCTGGTTTACATAGTATTCCCATGCATTCTGCTTCTCCTGGTCTTCCATTCCGGAAACGGTAATCTCCGGATTCTCAATCACTTTCTCTGTCGGATAATCACCATGCCCCTGCACACTGATAGTAAAGACAAAATCCTGCTGTTCATCCGAATCCAGTGCGTCCATGATGTGTTCCACAAGAATATCATCCTTTGACCAGTTATTCGGTGTAGTCTGAAGGATATTCATAAATTCCTTGCTCGTAAACGTATCAAATCCGGTATTATTGTACACCCGCGCACGGCTGTAGAAGTTTCCACCGTTATTGTGTATTCCGTGAGTCCCGTATCCGAGAGCAGAAAGCGCTGTTGCCGCACTTTCGCAGACTTCCGTCTTTAATTTTGTCTTAAATGGATACTCGCCCGGTCCGAAATACCGCATGTTCATTCCGGTCAATACCTCAAACTCTGTATTTGCAGTTCCCGCACCGACAGACGGTACCTTGAAGTATCCGGTCGAATACTCATTAAACAATGACCTCAGGAACGGAATCGGGTCCTTGGAGAGCTGGTAGAATTCCACCTCCGTCGGATCAAAGAAGGATTCCAGCTGCACAAAAATAATATTTGGCATCTCGCCTTCTTTCAGACTTGTTTCACTCTTTGTCAAAGTTCCGTCCTTGTTAATCTCATCGATCGTCTCTTCACTGTATCCGTTCGGTTTATCAATTCCCGTGTTGAACAGACTGGCAGAAAAGCAGTACGGAAGTCCATAATCTTCATATGCAAAAGCAATATTTCCAAAATAAGTCGATACCACACGATGGTCAACCGCAAGATTTGTCAAAACCACATATGCTCCGCAGCAGATCCCGACACCGGCCAGCGCGAGCCACCTGTGCATCTTCCCCTGATACTGTCCGCCCCGGCGCCACATAGCGATCACCCATATGATCACCGCAACAACACCGACTGCCATAATGATCAGCTCATAGACAGCAAAATAATTGGTAAACAGGGACAGTCCTTCGGTCAGTGCCTTCAGGTCCTGTGCATTAAACGGCGTGACCCTCTTTAAAAGCATCGCTCCGTTTACAACTCCAAGCATCAGCCAGAATACACTGATCAAAATCCGAACAAACACCCTCCGCCGGAACAGATACACAATCGAAAAGGTCACAAAAATCATAAACGCATTGTAAAGAAATACAAGCGGCGTTTCCACCATATAATTCCATGCCGCGAAAACAGAATGGCGTGAAATACTTTCAATGATCAGGTTGATGACCATTGCCCAAACCGCGTGAAGCGGAAGGGAAAAAATATTCATCCACTTGTACACCGGCGCCATCTTTCTGGAAAAAGCGCTGTTTTTGCGTTCTTCCAGAATCCGCTGCCGGCGTTCTTTTCTTTTTTTCAAATTGTTCTTAATATCCTCTCTGCTCAGGTGACGCAGTCTCTCTATTTTTCCTTTGATATCCGGTTTCTTAAAATGGATTTTCTTCATGATTTCCCCTTGTCTGCTATTTCATGATCGATGCAAGACGTTCCTGAACCTGTTCCATCATCTGTGTATATTTTTCCAGCTTGGCCCGCTCTTCATTGACCTTTGCCTCCGGCGCCTTACTCATGAATTTCTCATTGTTCAGCATGCCGTTTACACGGGCAAGTTCTTTTTTCAGCTTTTCTTCTTCTTTTAAGAGACGTTCCTTCTCCTGTTCAAAATCAATCAGATCCTCAAGCGGCATATACACTGCTCCATCCGGAACTACAATAGAAACCGCATCCTCAGAGATTCCCTCTTTCGTTCCCTGAATGATGAGATCGCTTGCATTCATCAATGGTTTCACTGATTCTTTTAATGTTTCAAACCCCTCACAAAGTGTCTCATTCTCACAAACAATAAATACTTTTGCCTTCCGGCTGTTTGGCACGTTCATCTCAGCACGTGCATTTCTTACACCCCTTACAATATCCTTGACATGATCAACGATATTTTCTTCCTCCGGGAAGTTCAGTGCTTCATCGTATTCCGGCCAGTCAGACATCATCAGAGATTCTTCTGACGGAACAAGGGCACTGTAGATTTCTTCTGTCACAAACGGCATGTACGGATGCAGAAGTTTAAGTGCGTCCGCAAGAACCGTTTTCAAGGTCCAAAGCGCTGCATTGGCTGCCTTATAATTTTCATCGGAATGGTAAATACGGTATTTTGCCATCTCGATGTACCAGTCACAGAATTCATCCCAGATAAAGTCGTATACTTTCTGTACTGCAATTCCCAGTTCAAATTTATCCATGTTTTCCGTCACATCTTTGATCAGACGGTTTGCTCTGGAAAGGATCCACCTGTCAGCTGCTGTAAGATCCTGGGCATCCGGACGGCTGATCACTTTATCTTCCATATTCATCAGGATAAACCTGGAAGCGTTCCATACTTTGTTTGCAAAGTTACGGTTTGCTTCTACTTTTTCTTTATAGAAACGCATATCGTTTCCAGGCGCGTTTCCTGTCACCACCGTAAGACGGAGCGCATCAGCACCGTACTCGTCGATGATTTCCAGCGGATCGATCCCGTTTCCAAGCGACTTGCTCATCTTTCTTCCCTGGTCATCCCGGATCAGGCCGTGGAAGAATACCGTGTGGAACGGGCATTTTCCGGTCTGCTCAAATCCTGAGAATACCATACGGATTACCCAGAAGAAGATGATGTCATATCCGGTTACAAGGACATCTGTCGGATAGAAGTAATCCAGCTCCTCTGTCTGATCCGGCCATCCAAGTGTGGAGAACGGCCACAGTGCGGAGGAGAACCAGGTATCCAGTGTATCCTCATCCTGTGTAAAGTGCGTGCATCCGCATTTCGGGCATACGGCCGGAGCTCCGCCTCTTTGTACAATCATTTCGCCGCATTCGTCGCAGTAGTATGCCGGAATCCGGTGTCCCCACCAGATCTGTCTGGAAATACACCAGTCACGGATATTGTTCAGCCACTGCAGATATATTTTGTTCATACGCTCCGGAATCAGCTTTAATTCTCCTGTCTCCAGCGCTTTGATGGCCGGCTTTGCAAGCTCTTCCATCTTGACAAACCACTGCTGCTTGATTAACGGCTCGACCGTCTGCTTACATCTCTCGTGTACACCTACATTATGTGCATAATCTTCCACTTTTACCAGATATCCCTGGTCTTTCAGATCCTGCACGATCGCTTCTCTTGCTTCGTAGCGTCCCATGCCTGCGTACTTGCCGCCGTTTTCATTGATCGTCGCATCATCATTCATGATGTTGATCTCTTCCAGGCCGTGTCTCTTTCCGATCTCGAAGTCGTTCGGGTCATGTGCCGGAGTCACTTTCATGGCACCGGTTCCGAATTCCTTGTCTACATAGGCATCCGCAATGATCGGGATTTCCTTATTTACAAGCGGCAGAAGCGCTTTCTTTCCAATAATATCGGTATAACGTTCATCTTCCGGATTTACTACAATCGCAGTATCTCCAAGCATCGTCTCCGGACGTGTCGTCGCGATCACAAGGCTTCTGTCCGTGCCTACGATCGGATAACGGATGTGCCAGAAATGTCCTGCCTGTTCCTCATGCTCTACTTCCGCATCAGAAAGGGAAGTCTGGCATACCGGACACCAGTTGATGATCCGGGAACCTTTGTAGATATATCCTTTTTCATAAAGGCGTACGAACACTTCCTCTACAGCCCTGCTGCATCCTTCGTCCATCGTGAACCGCTCTCTGTCCCAGTCACAGGATACGCCAAGTTTCTTTAACTGGGATTCAATCGTCCCTGCATACTCCTCTTTCCACTCCCAGACACGATCCAGAAAGCCTTCTCTTCCAAACTCCCTCTTGTCGATGCCCTCTTCTTTTAACTGATTCGTCACCTTAACTTCGGTGGAGATCGCCGCATGGTCCGTACCCGGAATCCAGAGGGCATTGTATCCTTGCATTCTCTTATAACGGATCAGGATATCCTGAAGCGTATTGTCCAGGGCATGTCCCATGTGCAGCTTTCCTGTGATATTCGGCGGCGGCATCACCGTCGTAAACGGCTTTCTGCTCCTGTCTACTTCTGCGTGAAAATACTTATTCTCACACCATTTTTCATAAAGCTTCGGTTCAATCTCCTTCGGATTGTACGTTTTGTCCAACTGTCTGCTCATCATTACCTCCTCATTTCAAGCGTTCCTGTGAATAACAAAACGCCCTTTACATATGTAAAGGGCGTCAAAACGCGGTACCACCTTTTTTATACACCTGTCCTCTCTGACAGATGTATATCTCTTCGTTCTATAACGGGAACTACTCCGGGATCTCCTACTGTCCTTTCTCTCAATCGGACACATTCAGACATCCGGCTCCAAAGCTACCTTCCACAACTCCTTCTTGTAATCACCTTCCAGCCAGCGGGTAATTCTCTCTGTCAAGGGCAGGTGTGTACTCCTCTTTATCAACACCTTTAAATATGAAACTATGATAATCATAGTCATCAGCCCCCGGTTTGTCAAGGAGTTCATGGAATTTTCATGGAATCTTAAGGTTCTAGGCCTCTCCCTTCAGAAACTCTTTCAATTCTTCGACCGAGTCAAAAATCATATCCGCTCCGGCCGCCTCCAGCTCCTTCCGGCTTCCGAATCCGTAGAGGACTCCGGCTGAGGCAAGTCCGAATGTCCTGGCGCCAAGGATGTCATGTTCCCTGTCCCCCACCATGATAACCGATGGATCTCCCGTTTTTTTTCCGCACGTTTCCAGCGCATAGGCAATGACATCTTCTTTTGTCAGCCTGCTCTCATCCATAGTCGCCCCGCAGATGTAAGTGAAGTATGACTCAATCCCGGCATCTCCGGCAATGATTCCGGCATAATGTTCCGGCTTGGAGGTGGCCATGACAATGCGGAGGCCTGCTTCTTTGAGCTCCCTCAGCATGGTTTCCACCCCGTCGTACAGACGGTACTCATACACACCTTTTGTTCCGAAATTTTCCCTGTAATATTCCACCGCTTTTCTTGCCTCTGTTTCACTCAGCCCGGTGTATTTCTGGAACGAAGTGAGAAGCGGAGGCCCGATAAACGGAAGCAGTTCCTTTCGTTCCTTTTCAATTCCAAATTTTTTCAGAGCGTAGACTACTGAATTGATTATTCCCGGCTCCGAATCGATGAGCGTTCCGTCCAGATCCAGAAAGACGGTGTCAAATCCTGGTATTCCCATGTTCTTCCTCCTGTTTTCGTTTCAGTGCATTAAGCATTTCCTTGTCCTGAGCGCTGACCCGTCTCGACTCTCTGCATTTCTGGATCGCCTTGTTGTGGGTCCAGATATCCAGCTTCTTTTCTTTCAGAAGTCCAAGTACTTTTTCCGGGTACTTCACATATGCGGTTGCCACGCCCCAGGCGATCCCCATCCGGACATAATAGTCTTCTGACCTGATATCCGCATACCGGCGCAGTACTTCATCTATATACCGGTCATTCAGAAAATGGTCCATCAGTGCGATTACACCAAACCGGAGCTCAAATTCCCGGCTGCTGTTCAGCCATTTTTCCAGATAGGAAAACCAGAATTCCGAATCCTTTTCCATCCATTTATACGTGGAAGTGCTGCAATCACAGTCCGCCCAGGACAGAACTCCCGGTACCCAGATATCGAGCATGGCCGCATGTTCTTCTCTGGATGCTTTTCTGTATCCGGAAGCCATCCCAAAGAGCATGTGCTCTTCCTGATAGACGCAGCTCCCATGATCCCGGAGCATTTCATCAAGCCATCCGCCCTCCGGCTCTTTTGCCGCTTCTTTTGCAAGTTCCCGAAGCTTCGGTATCCGGATGCCAAGCGTCGGCATGGACGGTGCATTTAAAATCCGGTCGTTGAATTCCTTATAGGCTTCATCGGACAGCGTCTTCAATCTGTCCCGCATTAGTTCCCGTTTTCCCATACTCTTTTACTTATCCTCTCTGAATCCCGCGAACAGGATATCGTGATTAATCATTCTGTAGAATCGTTTTTTGATTTCCTCATAATCTTTTGCCGGCTGCGCCATCAGCCACATGAGTTTTGTAATCGTAGCCTCCAGTGTCATGTCATAGGCTTCCAGAAGATCAAAATCCTGCTTTACCTTTTTTCCGACCTCGTAGACTGTCATATTGCTTCCTTCACTTACAACCTGTGTCGTCATGACAATCAGTTTTCCTTCTTTTTTCCACTTCTTCATTCCCTCATAGACTTCCGCAGTAATGCTGTCCGGAAGTCCGCCTACGCCAAAGCTCTCGATCACGACACAGTCATACTGTTCCAGAATCTGAGTCAGCACGCCGCTTCGCATGCCCGGAACCAGTTTCAGCACATAAACACTATCTTTCATGTCATGGTAAAACCGTACTTCTCCCTTATGCCGTACCGGCGGGATGTACCGGATCACCTGACCGTCCTGAATCACAGCCGGGTACGGGAAATTAATGCTGGAAAATGCATTGTAGCTTTTTGCCCGCTCCTTTTTCGCCCTTGTTCCAATAATGACTTTGCCGTCAAACACGATGCTGACATCTTCGGAATCGTCATCCGCCGCGTAGATAAAGCTGTCCAGCAGATTGGTCTTTGCATCCGTCACGTCCATATTGATCGGCTTCTGTGCTCCGGTCACGACAATCGGCTTTGGGGAATTCTGAATCATATAGGAAAGCGCCGCTGCTGTGTAGGCAAGGGTGTCGGTTCCATGGCAGATCACAAACCCGTCATAGGCATCGTAGTGCTTCTCCACCGCTTCCACCATCAGCTTCCAGTGCTCCGGTGTTACATTGGTACTGTCGATATTGCACACCTGCAGCGTCTCCACCCCACATACATGTTTCACCTGAGGAATGCAGGCCAGAATGTCATTCGGCGTCAGGCCCGGGGCCAGTCCGTTTTCCGTCTGCTTTGAGGCAATCGTCCCTCCGGTTCCAATCATCAATATTTTCTTCATTTGGTTTTCCTCTCTTTACATACTTCGTTCCATCAGTGAAAAGCCCCACCGGATGTCCGGATGGGGATTATTCTATGATTTTAGTATAAGGAAATTCCGGCCGGAAATCAACCGGCTTATAGGATTTTGCATCCTTTTATGATAAAATGTAGATATTCGGCCACAAGGCCTGATTGCAATAAAGCTTTTACAAATGGGGGATTACAAATGAGACAAAAGATTGATTTACTGAACGGACCGGTTTTCCCGTCACTGACCAGACTTGCTCTCCCGATTATGGCGACATCTCTTGTCCAGATGGCATACAATCTCACCGATATGATCTGGATCGGAAGAATCAGCAGTGACGCGGTCGCATCTGTCGGGGCTGCCGGCATGTACATGTGGTTTGCGAATGGAATCACTGTACTTGCAAAAATGGGCGGACAGGTCAAGGTCGGACATTCTCTTGGCGCCGGCGAACGGACCGAGGCATGCGGCTATGCCCGGAATGCGATCCAGCTTTCCCTGATTCTCGGACTTGCCTACGGCATCATCTGCCTTCTTTTTCAAAAGCCGCTGATCGGATTTTTCCGGCTGAATTCTCCGGCAGTCATCCAGAATGCAGAAATTTATCTTGCCATCACCTGCGGGCTTGTCGTTTTTTCCTTTTTAAATCAGGTTTTTACAGGAATTCTGACTGCCATGGGCAACAGCCGTACTTCCTTTCTCGCAACCGCTGCCGGTCTTATCATCAACATCGTTCTGGATCCGGTTCTGATCTTCGGCATCGGTCCGTTTCCGAAACTTGATGTGGCAGGTGCTGCAATTGCCACAGTATTTGCCCAGGCTGTGGTTACCGTCGTTTTCCTGCTTTCCGTCCGTAAAGAGCCGGATATTTTTATGAATCTTCACTTTTTTACAAAGCCTCAGCTTTCTGTGCTAAAAGAGCTGATCCGTATCGGACTGCCTTCTTCTGTCCAGAGCATGATTTTCACCGGCATTTCCATGGTAATCGCCCGGATTGTTGCCGGGTTCGGAGATTCAGCCGTGGCTGTCCAGAAAGTCGGCTCTCAGATCGAGTCTATTTCCTGGATGACGTCGGATGGATTCGCCGCCGCGGTCAATTCTTTTATCGCCCAGAATTTCGGCGCAGGCAATGCTGCAAGGGCAAAGAAAGGCTACCGTTGCTCCATGGTGGTCGTCCTGCTGTGGGGTGTCTTCTGTACGATCGTCCTGATCGTCTTTCCGGCGCCGATTTTCCGGATTTTCATTCCGGAGGCGGACGTCCTCCCGATGGGAGTGGCTTACCTGCAGATCCTCGGGGTCTCACAGCTGTTCATGTGTATGGAAATCACGACCGCCGGAGCATTTTCCGGGCTTGGGAGGACACTTCCTCCATCTGTCGTCAGCATCACGCTTACGACAGCAAGAATTCCTCTTGCCCTGCTTTTGATCTCTACGCCGCTCGGACTGAACGGAATCTGGTGGAGTATCACGATTTCCAGTATTTTCAAAGGGCTTGTCCTTACGGCAGCCTTTAAAAAGATGGCATTTCGGCCTGCAGCGCAGTAACATAACATATTCAGGAAAGAAAACAGCAGGTGCGGAAGTGAATGTCCTGCCTGGGCATCATACCACTTCTTCACCTGCTGTTTTTTGATCTATCACATTTTCTGTCAGTTCCCGCCAAAATGGCGGTCCACCAGATGGCAGTACTCTTCATACGCCGGCACTCTGGCAAATCTCCCCCGCAGTGCCTCCTGAATTCCCCTGTAATACCAGCCGATTGTTTTTTTATCCTTCATACGGAAACGGTTCCACAAGTCTTCGCCGACCACCGGATAGTCACGGTCAATATCCCGCATATTGGAAAGCTTGTCCGCAAGCCCGATCATCTGCACCTCAAAAGACGCCGTCCGGATCCGCTCGATGGTCGAACCTTTCCTCTCCATCCATGATTTGGATTTGTCCTCGCTCTCCTGGGCAACCAGCGATGCAACACGCTCCGAAAAATTCTCCGCAAGGACCTCCCGCGTCACCCCCTTGCAGTCCTCGATCGTATCGTGCAGAATCGCCGCGCTGATCACCTCTTCATCGGTTGTCATCGTCGAGACGATATCTCCCACTTCAATCGGATGAACGATATAAGGACGCCTGGTCCCTTTTCGAAACTGTCCTTCGTGTGCCTTTGTCGCAAATTCGATTGCCCGGTCTATCATCATATTTGATTTCCTTTCCAACTGTTTGCATTTACACTTTAAGGTTACCACTTTGAAAAATAAAATCAAGTTTTTTCTTTCATACATGTCACTTCTGACGTATACTGGATGATGTCAACATATATGTAATGTCAACATATATGCAAAAAATGTTCAAAAAGGGGATATCTAAGATGAAACAAAAATCAGGTGTACTGATCACCGGCGCTTCCAGAGGCATCGGACGGGCATGCGCCCTTCTCCTTGCCGGACACGGTTTTCATATTTTCTTAAACAGCGCACATCATATAGAAGCACTGGAGGAAGTCCGCCAGGAAATTCTCTCGATTCCAGGCGGCTCCTGCGAACTCTGCCCGGGGGATGTCGGCAACCCGGACCAGGTCCGTAAAATCTTCGCAACGATTGCCAGTTCCGAACATACAGACGGAGGACTCGACATCCTGATCAACAATGCAGGCATTTCCCACATCGGCCTTCTGAGCGACATGACCGATGAGGAGTGGAGCCGCCTGATCGCCACCAACCTCTCCTCCGCCTTTTACTGCTGCCGGGAAGCCATCCCTCATATGGTGTCCAAAAAATCCGGAAAAATACTCAACGTCTCCTCCATGTGGGGACGAAGCGGCGCATCCTGCGAAGCAGCCTACTCCGCATCCAAAGCCGGCATCCAGGGACTGACCCAGGCCCTCGCCAAAGAACTCGCTCCAAGCAATATCCAGGTCAACGCCATCGCTTTCGGCGTCATTGACACCGACATGAACCGGATGCTCGATGCCGAAGAACGACGCGCCCTCGCAGAGGAGATCCCGGCCGGCTACTTCGCCTCACCCGAAGAAGCAGCCCGGATGATCTGGAACACCCTCAACGCACCCGCCTACATGACCGGACAGATCATCGGGTTCGACGGCGGATTCCTGTAACCCGGACAACGGTGTGTAACACACAAACACTAAAAAAATTCCATTACGCCCAGACGTAACAGAATCTCAACATTTACAATATTCACTTCATATTTGTCACACTTTTTCCATTGGGGACGTGTTCCGATGCATCGGAACACGTCCCCAAAAATAAAATCTATTGTTTTATGCACCATGTGAATCCGTATTCGGGCAGTGTAATTGTGCCGTTTTCCAGGATTTCGCCTGTGAAGAGTTCGTGGTAGATCCCTTCTTCCGGAAGTGTTAACTGTTTTTTACAATTGTTAAAGTTGAAAAGGCCTGTGAGACTTTTTCCGTTGTGTTTCCGGATGATTCCGAGGACTTCCTGGTCTCCGGTGTCCCAGGTGGTGACTTCTGCTTCCGGTCCGAGGATATCTTCCTGTGCTCTTATTTTTTCCATGTAGGAGAGGGTCTGGAAGATTTGTCCTTCTACGGTGTTCTGGTCATCCCTGTTTTGGGCGAGATCCCATTTGAAGGTGCCTCTGTGGATATACCGGGAGTCCGTTTTTTTCTCTTCGTCTTCTTTATAGGTGTAGTCGTTGACCTGCCCGATTTCGTCTCCGCTGTAGATCATCGGGATGCCGGCCTGCATGAACATGTAGGCGTGGAGCATGAGATCTTTGCGGACGGCTTTTTCCATTTTTTCTTTATCCTGTTCAAACCCGGCGCTTTCGATGCCGCACATGGATGCGGTTGTTCCGCAGAATCTGGCGTCTTTTGTCACGGGGTCATCGTTGTAGAGTTCTCCTCTGCTTTCGCTTCCCGGATACTTTCCGGTGAAGTAATCGTTCAGATACTGTTTGTGTGGAATTTCCTCCATCTGCCATTGTTTCAGTGTGTCGTAATCCAGCCCCCATCCGATGTCATCGTGGCAGCGGAGATAATTCAGGAATGTATATTCCTTTGGAAGGCGGTTTACAATGTCAAGCTGCTTTTTCAGCAGTCTGATGTCGTGTACGGCCACGGTGTGCCAGGTGGTTGCCATGGTTGTCACATTGTAAAGCATGTGACATTCCGGTTTATCCACGGTTCCGAAGTATGGCACGACTTTTTCCGGTTCCATGACTACTTCTCCCAGAAGTGCCACGGCCGGGCAGACGATCTCTCCGATTATACGCATCATCCGGACAATGGTATGTACCTGTTTTAAATTCCGGCAGGATGTGCCCATCTCTTTCCAGATATATGGAACCGCGTCAATCCGGATGATGTCCATTCCCTGGTTGGCAAAGAAGAGGAAATTATACATCATTTCGTTAAATACCCTTGGATTTCCGTAATTTAAATCCCACTGATATGGATAGAACGTCGTCATCACATAGTGTCCGATCTCCGGAATCCAGGTAAAATTCCCCGGCGCCGTCGTCGGGAATACCTGCGGCACGGTCTTTTCAAACTGTTCCGGAATCCAGGCATTGTCGTAGAAGAAATACCGGCTCATATACTCGCCTTCGCCGTTTCTTGCGCGGACAGCCCATTCATGTTCCTCGGATGTATGGTTCATGACGAAATCCATGCACACATCGATTCCCATGTTATGGCATTTGGCGGCAAGTCTTGCCAGATCATCCATGGTTCCCAGATCCGGGCGGACCTTCCGGAAGTCTGCCACCGCATATCCGCCGTCTGATTTTCCTTTTACGGTATCGAGAAACGGCATCAGGTGAATAAAGGAGACATTGCTCTCTTTAATATAATCGAGCTTTTTCTGCACTCCCTTCAGATTACCGGCAAAATTATCGATGTAGAGCATCATGCCAAGCATACCCTTCCTGCGATACCAGTCCGGATGTGCTTCTCTCTCACGATCCCGCTTTTTCAACGCGGCTTTTCTTTCTGTATAGTATTGATACATCTGGCTGCACAGTTCCGCATACATGTCTTCATTCTGATACAGCTCCATATAAAGCCATTTCAGCTCGTCCTGATGCTTCTCCATGCGTGCCTGAAATTCTTTATCACTTTTCTTTGCTCTTCCCAATGTTCTTAAGCCCCTTTATGTTCTACACGTCTTAAATATCTCTGGTAGGCAAGGTACTCTCCGCTCTCAATCGGCACCGGAAGCCCTGCCTGCATCAATGCAGCCCCGCTGTAGATCCGGTCATGTCCTTCAATCTGATAGAATGCATCCGGAATCAGGCCGCGCATTTTTACATAGTTGACAGTCATATTGCCATGCTGTTTTAACATTACGATACTGATGAGCGCCTCACTTTGATCCTCCGATACGAAAGCCCAGGCGCCAAACTCATCCTTCTGCGGACTGGACAGGCGGTAGTAATCTCCTCTCTGGATAAGCGGAGCATATTGTTTGAATTTCTTCACCTGTTCTTTGACTTCTTTCTTTTCTTCCTCGGTTAACAGTCCCAGATTCAGCTCATATCCAAAGGTTCCTGCCATGGCAACGATACCTCTTGTATTGAGAGAAGTGATCCGTCCGGTCTGATGATTTGGAACCGCGGATACATGGGCGCCCACACAGGAAGCCGGATAGATAAAGGATGTTCCGTACTGGATCTCCAGACGGTCGATGGCATCTGTATTGTCGCTGCACCAGATCTGCGGTGTATAATAAAGCATTCCGGCATCAAACCGTCCGCCTCCTCCGCTGCATCCTTCAATCAGAGTATCCGGATAACGTTCGGTAAGGCGTTCCAGGAAATCATATACGCCAAGCATATAATCGTAGAGTACCTTTCCCTGTTCTTTCGTCTCAGACGAATAAATATCAGAAAGGCTCCGGTTCATATCCCATTTGATATATTCTACATTTCCCTGGTCCAGAACCGCGCAGATCTGGTCAAAAACATGATCCCGGATCTCTTTTCTCGAGAAATCAAGCACAAGCTGGTTTCTGCCTCTGACCGGATTCCTTTTTGGAATCTGAAGTGCCCAGTCCGGATGTGTCCGGTACAGATCGCTGTCTTCGGAAACCATCTCCGGTTCAATCCAGAGTCCGAACTTCAGTCCCAGATCATGAATCCGGTCGATCAGTTCTCCCATGGTACATCCCAGCTTCTTTTCATTGACCACCCAGTCTCCAAGGCTGGTATTATCATCATTTCTCTCGCCAAACCATCCGTCATCCAGAACAAGCATTTCGATTCCAAGTTCTGCCGCGTGTTTTCCAAGTCTCAGGAGACTTTCCCCGGTAAAATTAAAGTAATCCGCTTCCCAGCTGTTTACAAGAACAGGGCGGACCTGATCTTTCCATCTGCCTCTGCACAGGTTGTTTCTAAAACAACGGTGCAGATTGTGTGACAGGACGGACAGACCTTCTGCAGAATACGTCATTACCGTCTCCGGGATCACGAAGCTTTCTCCGGTTCCAAGCGGATAGGAAAACATCTCGGAAGCAAGTCCCATCAGCGCTCTCGTCTGGTTGAACTGGTCTTTCTCTGCCTCCGCCTTGAAGCAGCCGCTGTATACAAAAACCATGGCATAGCAGTCTCCTGCTTCCTCTGTCGTATCTTTTCCCGCCAGAATCATGGCCGGATTGTACTGATGGCTGGATGTTCCTCTCCGGCTTCGTAAAATCTGTTTTCCGTGGCTTACCGGTACTCTCTGGAAATTACGCTCCATGGCATGGCGTCCATAGAAGCTGATCAGATCATAGTCTCCTGAAACGAAATCCAGACAAGCGGAAGCCGCCTTACTGATATGAATCGTATCTTCCCCCTGATTGATGATTCTGACACTTCTCGTAATGATATCGTATTTCGGAAGCACTCCGTACAAAAGCACTGCCTGTACCTTTGTGACAGCATCCTCCATCAGAATTTCCAGCGTCTCCGCCTCTTCCTCGTCCGCATAGACCGCCGGAAGCCCCGGAAGTCCGTATTTGCCTTTTGTGATCCGATGGCTTTGATACCGCAGATCGCAGCTGTAAGTACCATCGCTGTTTTTGATCGTAAGAGCCGGACTCCGGAAATCCCCCGTCCCGCTTGTCGGGAACTCCTGCGGCAGAGCGTCCATGGAGTAGGTTCGATCCTGGTCGGCGTCATACGGATTGGCGGAAAATCCTCTGTCGTAGTAGGTCAGAAGATAGTCCATTCCGCCGTAAATCGTCTTTCCGTAATACAGGTGAAGCAGAAATCCGTATGCGTCTACCTGAAACTGATATGTTGTATGGTCTGTCTGTAATGTAAAAATTCTGTTCTCTTTCTCAAATCCAATACCCATTTTGCTCTCCTTGTACAGTTTATATTTATTTTACTGCACCGTTCACAACACCATTTAAGATCTGTTTCTGGCAGATCACATAGAAAATCACGATCGGGATCAATGCCAGAAGATAGGATGCAAATGCCAGGTTGTAGTTGGTTCCGAACTGAGTCTGGAAGTTCAGCTGTGCCAGCGGCAGTGTATTCTGCCCTGTACCTGCCATGATAACAAGCGGTGTCATCACGTCATTCCATACGGAAAGTGCTGTAATGACAGCTACAGTCGCATGCATCGGCTTCATAATCGGGAAAATGACTTTCCAGTACGTTCTCCATGTGCTCGCGCCGTCCACACGCGCCGCCTCTTCCAGCGCAATCGGAATGTTGGTGAGGTATCCGGAATACAGTAAAACATTCATCGGCATATAGAATACCACATATAAGATAATTACGCCAACCCAATTTCCAAGTCCCATCTCTGCTGTCTGTTTTGCAAGCGGCATCATCAGGATTGCAAACGGAACAAACATACCGCTTACGATAAACAGATAGACAAAATTGTAAAATTTACTGTGTGCTTTATTTCTTCCCACGGCATACCCCATCAGGGAATGAATGATAATGGAAAGTCCCACTGTCAGGACTGAAATAATCAGGCTGTTTTTCAGGGAATTCCAGAAATCCGTCACTCTCATTGCCTCTCTGAAGTTATCCAGGCTCCAGCTTTTCGGTAAAGAAAGAATTCCGGCAATACTGTTCGTCATTTCGCTAGGCTGTTTAAATGCAATAATTATTGTCATATAAAGCGGAAATGCTATCGTAATCAATCCAAGAATTAACAAGACCATCACAGTCCAGTTTGTTCTATGTTCTGCTTTTTCTTTCATTATAACTGCTCCTCCTTCCGTGCTGAAAAGCTCATCTGTGCTACTGAGATTGCCACGATCACGATGAAGAAGATAACCGCGTTCGCACTCTGGAATCCGAACTGTCCGCCTGACATACCGTTATTGTAAATCAGGTAGGAGATGGATTCCGTGCTCTGCGCAGGACCTCCCTTTGTCAAAGCCATGATCTGGTCGAACACCATGAGGAAGTTCTTCACACAGAGAACCATATTGATGGTGAAGAACGGAATAATCAGCGGGAATGTCAGATGTTTGAATTTCTTCCATCCCGTTGCTCCGTCCAGGGATCCTGCCTCGTACACATCCTCCGGCACGGTCTGAAGTCCGGAAATATAAATGATGGTGTTCATGGCGATGGACTGCCATGCACAGACAATCACAACCGCGATCCATGCGGTCTTTTCATTGGACAGCATACTGCCGCTCAATGCTTCGCTTCCGATCATCTTTCCAAATTCCGGAAGAATATATGTAAAGAAATAGTTGAAAATGTAGCCGACTACCAGTGCTCCCAGGACGTTCGGAAGGAAGTAGGCAGCCCGGAAAAAGCTTTTCCCCCGGATTTTACTGTTCAGTCCCAGGGCCAGAATCAGGCTGATCACATTTGTGATAATAGTTGCGCAGACCGCAAGCCGGAAGGTAAACCAGTAGGATCTTCCCACACGGGAATCGGTAAACAGATCCATGTAGTTCCGAAGTCCTACCATATCATAGTCTCCAAATCCTTTAAAGTTTGTAAAACTGTAGTACACACCTCTGATCAGCGGAACCGTGTTAAAGCAGATAAACAATGCCAGAATCGGTATCGTGATCAGCAGAAAGGTACGGTTTCTATCGTTCATTTTTCTCATCTTTTTGCTCTCCTTTCCCCTGTCTAGTCATTCCCGTTTTCTTCCTCATACTCCTGTACTTCCCGGATGATATCCCGGTTGTATCTTGTCCAGTCGCTGTCGAACTTCTTCAGGAACGCATCCACATCTTTATTGATCAGGAAAGTCTGGATCTGTGCATCCACTGCCATCTCGGAAGGATAATAGTGATCCTGATAGTCTGTCATATTTCCGGATTCAACGTATTCAGTCATGCCGTCCAGCTGGGAAGCAAGCTCAAAGTCTCCCTCCTTGCAAGGAATGGCATTCTGGTCGTCGATATACGCCTGAATATTTTCATCTTCATAGAGGAATTCCAGCACTTCATAGGCCGCTTCCTTGTTTTCACAGGCCTCGGTCACCGCAAACATCAAATCGACACCGGAGTTTAACGTGTTGCCCTCTTTTGTATCGCTTGCCGGAGTCACGAAGGAATCGATATTCATGTCCGGATTCACCTGCTGGATCTGCGGTACTGCATAGCTTCCGATCGGGTACATCGCGGATTCTCCGTTTGCGAACGCCGTACATGCGTCATTGTATCCATACGCAAACGGATCTTCCGGTCCATACTCCAGAAGTTCCAGATATTTCTCTGCCACTTCTCTGTATTCGTCAGTGAAGTTCGCCTCGCCTCTGTTGACCTGTTTACACAGATCCGCCGGTGCCAGCGCAACTGCCATGGAATTCCACGGTGCCAGACAGGTCCATGTGTCTTTAAATCCAAAATAAAACGGAAGAATGCCTTCAGACTGAATATCATTACAGAGTGTCATCAGTTCATTCCATGTTGTCGGAATCTCCCATCCATGTTCCTCAAACATATCCCGGTTGTAGAGGATTCCTGCCGCGTTTGCCACATACGGGATACCGTAGGTGCCGTCGGTCGGAACAATCTCAAGCGCCTCCAGAATATCCTTGTAGGACTGTTTGATATTGCTCATGACATCACTGTCGGAAACATCCGCAAGAATACCCGCATCCACATAATAGGAATAATTGATATCCCCTCCGATACCGATAATATCCGGATAGTCCTCCCGGATAAACCGTGTCCTCATGATAGTCGAAGCATCGTTCGGTGAATCAATGGTCAGATGAATGTCATCATGTGTGGCATTGAATTCTTCTTCCACCTGATCAAAGTAGGTTGCCGCTTCCGGTTTGTACTGCAGGATCTCGATTTCTGTTTTCCCACTGTTTTCATTTCCATCTCCGCACGCAGTGAGAAACATGGACGCTGTCATACATCCTGCCAGGGCAGCACCAATCACTTTTTTCCCCTTTCTCATAATTTTGTCTCCTTTCTTGTCTGTTCTCTATGGTAGAATTATTATAACATAGCAATATGCTTGCAAAAATACCAGTATTATCCTGCTTTTATACCCATATGCTTGAATTATGAAAATTATTTGAAGTGATCTAGCATTTTGGTATATAATACAAAAAAAGGAGGAAGCGCACCGATGGACAACTACCTGTTTTCCGTATTTCCAAACGAAAATTTCATTGACCTTGCACTCTATCAATATGGCTGGGAGCAGTGTGCTCCCGCCCATACATTTGGTCCGGTTGCCAAAGATCATTATCTCTTTCACTATGTCATTTCCGGCACCGGAGTGCTGTCCGCTCAGAATAAAAATGGGAAATCTCATGAATACCATATCAAAAGCGGGGAAGGCTTCATGCTGTTTCCACAGCAGGTCTGCTCCTACTGGGCTGATGTCAATCTTCCGTGGGAATATGTCTGGATCGAATTCGACGGTCTGAGAGTCAAAGAATCCCTGCAGCTGGCAGGTCTTTCTCCTGACCAGCCGGTTTACCACTCCCATTCCAAGGAGCTTCGGATGAATATGATGGAAGAAATGCTCTACATCGTCCACCATTCCAAGGCGTCGCCTCTGCACCTGCTTGGCCACGGGTTTCTCTTTCTGGACTATCTGACCCGCTCCATGGCGCCTTTCCAGGTGGGGAAAAGCGGAAAAATCCAGGATTTTTATATCCGGGAAGCCCTTTCATTTATCGAACAGAACTTTCAAAATGATATTTCTGTGGAGGATATCGCCGCACAGTGCGGGCTCAACCGCAGCTACTTCGGAGCAGTCTTCCGTCAGGCACTCCGTCAGACTCCACAGGAATTCCTCATTCAATACCGCATGGTCAAGGCTACAGAGCTTCTGAAACTGACCCAGCTCTCGATTCAGGACATTGCGAACGCAGTCGGCTACTCGAATCCACTGCATTTTTCCAGAGCCTTCAAAAAAGTGTACGGTCTTTCACCCCGCATCTGGAGAAACGAAAACCAGATTCATACAAATGAAACAAAACCTTCCCGGAAACCGGGCCCATAAAAAATGAGCTGTGAAACTTTCGCTTCACAGCTCGTTTTTTATTACTTCTTAAAATTATGCTACAATCAGTCCTTCTTTTTCCATGACGTCTACGACTTCTTTCACGTATTTTGCGCAGAGTTCGTCGGTGGATGCCTCGACCATGACACGGATCACCGGTTCAGTACCGCTTTCTCTTACGAGAATTCTGCCGTCATCTCCAAGAACTTCCGCCACATGTTCGATGGCTTTTACGACTTCCGGATTTTCTCTGGCTGTCTTTTTATCCGCCACACGCACGTTCTGAAGAAGCTGCGGATAAATCTTGACTTCCTCCGCAAGTTTTCCGAGTGTCATCTTCTTCTCCAGAATGACTTCCATCAGCATCAAGGAGGTCAGGATACCGTCCCCGGTTTTTGCGTACTTGCTGAAAATGATGTGGCCGGACTGCTCTCCCCCGAGCACATAACCATTGTTCATCATATTTTCAAAGACGTATTTATCTCCGACTTTCGTCTTCTCATAGTTCATTCCGATCTTATCACACGCCTTATACAGCCCCAGATTGGACATGATCGTCGTCACGATGGTATTTCCATTTAATCTGCCCTGTTCCATCAGGTACTTACCGCAGATGTACAAAATCAAGTCGCCGTCAATGAGATTGCCGTTCTCGTCTACTGCCAGACACCGATCCGCATCTCCGTCAAAAGCAAATCCCACATCCAAGTGTTTCTCCTTGACGTGAGCCATCAGTCCTTCCATATGGGTGGAACCGCAGGCCGTATTGATATTCGTCCCGTCCGGATTGTTATTGATTACATAGGTCTTCGCACCAAGTGCGTCAAAGACACTCTTTGCAATGGCAAATGCGCTTCCGTTGGCACAGTCCAGGCCGATCTTCATATCTTTAAAAGAACGGGTAGCTACCGAAATCAGGTGTCCGATGTAACGGTTTCTTCCGGCCGCATAGTCGATCGTACGTCCGATCCCGTCTCTTGTTGCCAGCGGAATCTCTTTTGTCTCACCATCGATATAGGCTTCGATCTGGTTTTCCACTTCTGCTTCCATCTTATATCCCTTGCCGTTGATCAGCTTGATACCGTTGTCATAGAACGGGTTGTGGCTGGCTGAAATCATAATTCCGCAGTCAAAATCTTCTGTACTCGTCACATAGGAAACACTCGGCGTCGTCGTCACATGAAGCAGATAGGCATCCGCACCGGAAGCTGTTAGTCCTGCTGCCAGCGCATACTCAAACATATAACTGCTTCTTCTCGTATCTTTTCCGATGACAATCCGTGCCTTGTGCTCCTGCCCGAAATACCATCCGAGATATCTTCCCACTTTAAAAGCATGTTCTACTGTCAGCCCGATGTTGGCTTCTCCCCTAAATCCGTCCGTTCCAAAATATTTACCCATATTTTTCATACTCCTTTATTAAATTTGTTTTATCTGCCGATTTTTTTGCACAATCGTTTCGTCTGTTCTATTATATCCGTCCTGATCTGGTTTTGCAACTATTTTATGTGTTCCTTCCAAACTCATATTCTCATTCTTGGGATTTTACGTTACTTATCAAATTTGTAGCTATTCAGCTATAAAGCTCAGATTCAAGACTTACGACAGGGATTCGCGATTTCAGGACGAATGGCTGAATAGTAAAAAAATTTTTAAATAAGTATTGACAAACTCTCTATAGCATGATATTCTGTCATCAGTTAGTTAATACTAACCAAAACAAACGGGTAGTTATACCTAATCCGTTTCTTTTTTTCTTCCTTAGTTAGCTTTTACTAACTTCCGTTGAAAGGAGGCCTTATATGTTTGATCAAAAATTAGTCGAACATTGTTCCGCTGTCCTGGCTGGTTTAAAGACAGCGAACCTGTTTTCCTATACGGTTGATCCGGGCGACGACGTCCGGCAGTTGGTCACTGACCGGAACCGGACTTTAAACCCGAAAGGAATTACTCTTTTCATTCTCAAAGAAACGAATCAAAACGCGCTTATTTATGTCTGCCGTCCCGGCAGACTACAGGCCGATTTTCAGCGGGAGTGTGTAAAAGGCTTTTTAAAGAACTATGGTTACAGAGAATTTACTGCCGAAAAGGCAATCGATACATTAAAGAAAAGGCTTGCAAATTCTGACAGATTTCCACATGAAATTGGACTTTTCCTCGGATATCCGTACTGCGATGTGAAAGGTTTCATTGATAATAATGGAAAGAACTGCCGCGCCTGCGGATTCTGGAAAGTCTACGAAAACGAAACTGAGACGCTGAAGCTGTTTCAGAAATTCATCAAATGTCGTGAAGTCTATACAAGGCTGTTTCACTACCGACAACGGTCTATCCAGCAGCTCACGGTTGCTGCTTGTGAATAGAACATTCATTTAAACGTATTAAGAAACTGACTGATGACAGGAGGTAAACGCACATGAGTCATATTGCTGTAGTATACTGGAGCGGTACCGGGCATACCGAAGCCATGGCGCAGAAAGTCGCTGAGGGCATCATTTCTGCCGGCGGAGAAGCCACGGTACTGACTGCCTCTGAATTTAACGTTTCCATGATGGATTCCTACGACGCTGTCGCTTTTGGATGTCCGTCCATGGGTGCCGAGCAGCTTGAGGAATCGGAATTTGAACCGATGTTCCAGGAGTGTACATCCAAACTGAACGGCAAAAAAATCGCCCTCTTCGGCTCCTACGGATGGGGAGACGGTGAATGGATGCGTACTTGGGAAGAGGACTGTAAAGGCTATGGAGCCATTCTCTCTTCTGATCCCGTGATCTGTAATGAAGATCCGGATGCAGACGCCCAAAACGCCTGCATAGAACTTGGAAAAACTCTTGTATAAGATTTTATATAAAAGTTTTTTAATTAATGTGTATCTCTCAAAATGTTTCCTAAACAGAACGAAGGAACCGGCAGACAACCGGTTCCTTTTTCTGTGCGCTTTGCATCAGTTCACTTTGTGTTATTTAAGCTTCTTTCTCTTTCAACCATGCTGAGGCATACTCCGCAATCTGACGAATACACCCGTCTTCCATCGGGGAAGTCAGCCCCGCTCCTTCCACCAGCCCGAGGAAGGTATCTGTGCCGCCCCGCTTTACAAAGTGTTTGTATTTCTCCCACGCCTTCTTCCAGTCTTTCTCGAGTTCCAGCCAGAACTGAAGTGCCACTGTCTGTGCGAGACAGTAGTCAATATAATAAAATGGGGTGGCGAAGATATGGTTCTGTCTCTGCCATCCTGCTCCTCTTTCATAGAATGGGATGCCTTCCAGGTGCAGATAAGGACGGTACATCTTCTCAAGCTTCAGCCATGCTTCATTTCTCTCCTGCGGAGTCATTTCCGGGTGCTCATATACAACCTGCTGGAAATGATCGACCAAACAGCCATATGGGATAAAATTCAGTGTTCCTTCAAGATGGGACACTTCATACTTCTTCGTCTGGTGTTTGAAAAACAGCCCATACCACGGCGTCGCGAAAAACTCCATAGACATGGAATGAGTCTCTGCCGCTTCCATAGACGGGAGATGTGTAGCAATCAGGTCGATATTCTTCTCCGCCATATACGCCGCGAATGCATGTCCTGCTTCATGGGTTAATACGTCCACATCTCCTGCCGTTCCGTTGAAATTGGAGAATATAAACGGACATCCGTAGCCTGGGATATCGCAACAGTATCCTCCTGTCGCCTTTCCCGGCTTTGCCACCACATCAAAGAGCTCCCGGTCAAACATCATCTTAATGAAATCCGCTGTCTCCGGAGACATTTCCGTATACATCTTTCGTCCGGCTTCCATGATTTCTTCGTATGATCCCTGCGGTACCGCATTCCCGTCCGGATACCGGAAGGAATCATCATAGATATGCAGTTTCTCCACACCAATACACTCTGCCTGGTGCTTCTTAATTTCACATACGACCGGCACCAGATCTCTTACCACCTGTTCCCGGAATCCGGCGATTGCTTCCGGTGCGTAACAGTTTCTCTGGCGGCGCACATAGCCAAGCTCCACAAAGCTCTTCATACCAAGGCGGTGTGCCTGCTCGGTACGGTTTTTGACAAGCTTATCGAAGATCTCGTCAAGTTCTCCCTGATTGTCATCGAAAAATTTGCCGGACGCCTCATAGGCCGCTCTTCTTACTTCCTGGTTCGTACTCTGCATATATGGTCCGAGCTGGGAAAGATTGTACGTCTTTCCCTGAAATTCGATCTGCGCCCCGGCAAGCAGAGTCTGATACTGGGTCTGTAACCGGCTCTCTTCCTGGAGAAGTTCTGTGATCTCCGGGGAAAACCCTTTCATGGCAAGCTCCAGATTGAGAAAGAGTACCTTGCCAAATTTCTCCTCCAGTTCCCTGCGGAACCTCGACTGCAAAAGCACTTCATTGTATTTCTGGAACTCCTCTTCCAGCATCGGGGAGATCCGGTCATTGTACTCCCGTTCTTTTGCATAGAATTCGTTTTTTGTGTTGATCGTATAGCGGATGTAGACAAGGGAGTCCGCTGTGGAAATCTCCTTTTCCACCTCGTTCATCTTATATACCGCCTGAATCTGCTCCTCCAGTGAAGACGCGTGTTTTAGCTCCTCGGTGATCTCCCGGATCCGGTTTCTCACCTCGTCCACATCCGTCCTTTTGTACACAAACTCACTAAACTTCATATTCCTCTCCTTCCTTACCTGAAAAAGAAGAGTACAACGCACAGTACCACACCGGCGACGATGGCAAGTACTGGCCACAGCGCCCAGAACGCACCGAGAACCATCGCCAGATAGTCATTTCTCTCAAGCGGGACTTCCTGGATCTCTTCTTTGAAGCGTCTGAGCTTTTCCTCCTGTTCCCTGCGCCTTTTCGCTCTTTTGCTGTTCTTACCAAATCCAAACATTGTACTCGTTTCCTTTCCTGCTGATTATACTTCTTCCTGCTTTTTCTCCAGTGGGAAATGACATGCCACATAATGTCCTTCCTCAAGCTCTCTTAATTCCGGCGTCACATGTTTGCAGATTTCCTGACAGTATTTGCATCTCGTATGGAATTTACATCCTTCCGGCGGGTGTACCGGGCTTGGAATATCTCCTTCCAGCGGCACGATTTCCTTCTTGTGATCCGGGTCTGTGGTCGGGATTGCGGAGAGCAGCGCTTCTGTGTACGGATGCATCGGATGATCGAACATTCCTTTGGACGTCGCAAGCTCCACAATATTTCCAAGATACATGACACCGATCCGGTCACTAATATATTTTACCACACTCAGACCGTGAGAGATAAACAGATATGCCAGATTTTCCTTTCCCCCCAGATCTTTTAAAAGGTTGACAATCTGTGATTGGATGGAAACGTCCAGGGCGGATACAGCCTCGTCGCACACAACGAACTTCGGTTTCAGCGCCAGTGACCGGGCGATCCCGATACGCTGTCTTTGACCACCTGAGAACTGATGCGGATAACGGTGGATCATATACGGCGCAAGACCACATTCTTCCATGATCTTCATGACATAATCCTGCATCTTGTCGTCATTCTTCTCAAAGAATCCATGAGCCAGCAGTCCTTCCCCAATGATCTGTCCGACCGTCATACGTGGATTCAGCGAGGAATACGGATCCTGGAAAATCATCTGCATGTCTTTTCTGAGGACGCGCATCTCGTTGGCTTTGAGTCTTGCCAGATCCACGCCGTCATCACGGTATTCTTCATACTTCTGGAACGCATCATCCTTGCTGTATGCTTTTCTGAGCGTATCCATTTTTTCCATGGCGTCCCTTAGTTGTCTCTCCTTTTCCCCAATCTCTTTCTCCCTGCCCTTTTTCTCGTGATCCTCTTTTAATTCCCGGAGCTCTTTTGCAATTTTGAATTGATTCAGGATCATGTGCTCCGCTTCCTGAGTAGACTCAATCGCGTAGAATCCACCGATGATCTGTACCAAATCCAGGAATTCCCGGTTACACTCTTTGCGTACTTTCTCGCAGGTTTCCTGCTTCTTGAACTTCTCTGCTCCATCCGCCATCTTCTCGTATTCTGCTCTCATCTCCCTGGTCTTCTGCTCCAGTTCCCGGATCTTTTTCTTTCTGGAGACAATATTTTTCACCGTGTGTTCCACATAGTCCGGGGCCATCTCCCAAAGAGTCCGGCCATAATACATCGTTTTTCCTTCCGTCTGTGGATAAAGCTGAAGCAGTGTCCTTCCAAATGTCGATTTTCCGCATCCGGATTCTCCTACCAGGCCCACCGTCTCCCCCTCATAGATATCAAGGGTAATACCGTCGTTAGCCCGCACATAGAGCTGTTCTTTCTGGAACAGTTTCGTTTTCTTAATCGGAAACCACTGTTTCAGATCGGTAATTTTAAGCAGTACTTTTTTGCTTTGATTATTTTGTTGCATGGCGCCCCTCCTTCTCCGGATAAAAGCATCTTACAGAATGATTTCCCTCTACCTCTTCCAGCTTTGGCTCTTCTTCCATACATTTTGCCGTCGCATATTTGCAGCGCGGCGCAAACTTGCATCCCTTCGGAAGATCCAAAGGATGGGGAACGGAACCTGGAATCGCATCCAGCCTTGTTCCCACCGGCGTATCCAAACGCGGAATGGATGTCATCAGTCCTTCCGTGTACGGATGGGAGTACTCATTATCCCTTGCAAAGATCGTATGGGCGTCGCACATCTCCACAACCTGTCCGCAGTACATGACCGCCACACTGTCTGCCATCTCGTTGATAACTCCCAGATCATGGGTGATAAAAAGGATGGATGTTCCTTTTTCCCGTTTCAGCTCATTCATCAAATGCAGGATCTGTGCCTGGATCGTTACATCCAGCGCCGTCGTCGGCTCATCCGCAATCAAAAGGCTTGGCTCACAGGCAAGCGCCATGGCGATCATAACCCTCTGCCTCATTCCTCCGGAAAGCTGGTGAGGATACTGCTTCATAATGGACTTTGCATTCGGAATCTTCACCGCGTTCAGCATCTCCAGTGATTTCTTACTTGCCTCTTCCTTGGAGATCTTCTGATGAGTCAGGTATACTTCGTTAAGCTGCTTTTCAATGGTGTACACCGGGTTTAAGCTCGTCATCGGCTCCTGAAAGATGACGGAGATTTCATTTCCACGAATCTGGTACATATCATTCTGGGAACACTCTACCAGATTTCTTCCTTTGAATTTGATTTCACCGCTGTCAATATAGCCGTTGCCATCCAGAAGCTTTAAGATACTCATAGCTGACACGCTCTTCCCACTTCCGGATTCTCCGACAATTCCGAGTGTCTTTCCGGCTTCCACTCGGTAGGAAACGCCGTTTACCGCCTTTACAGTTCCTTTTTTCGTTTTAAAATATGTATGTAGATCGTCTATTTCTAATAAGTAATCCATGACACACCCTACCTTTCACTGGATTTTGGATCGACTGCTTTACGCAGGCCGTCACCAAAAAGGTTGATACTGATGGTACACAGAGCAAGTGCAATGGACGGGAATATCCATCTCCACCAGAACTGGGAGATGACTTCCGAGGATCGGCAGTCATTCAGCATATTTCCCCAGGACGGAATCGGTTCGCTGACGCCAAATCCCAGGAAAGAAAGTCCGGACTCTGTGAGCATACAGGTTGCAAAAGAAAGGGTCGCGTTTACAATGATAATTGTCATAACATTCGGCACAATATGACGGAAAATAATATTCCGCTCACGTACGCCGAGCGCTTTCGCCGCAGTGACGAATTCCTTCTGGCGTTCCGCAAGTACCTGGGCACGTACCATGTAAGCCACACCAGGCCAGCTTAAAATACCGAGGATCACCATAATCATAATAATTCGCCCGACCTCCGAGACCTTGTTCCCTATGAGAGCCGATAAAATCAGTGCCAGAGGAATGAACGGCAGAGATCCTACAACTTCTGCCACACGCATAAGAAGAATATCTACCTTGCCTGCATAATATCCGGCTATACCTCCGACAATGATACCAATAATTAGGGAAATGATAACGGAAACAAAGCCGACAGTCATCGTCATCTGTCCTCCCTTGAGCATACGAAGAGCAACGCTTCTTCCCATGTTATCTGTACCAAAGAGGTACCCTTTCAGTCCCCACGTTGTCACATTTCCGTCTTCGTCAATGGCATAGTTCTGATAGTATCTGCTGGATACCCTCTGGATATTTTTCACTCCGGAAGGAACCTTGCACTGCTTATTATTGTTTCCGCCCCAGGATGCCACTGTTCCGTCGTCCAGAAGAGCCGTCACATGATTTCTTCCTGCGGAAATACTCACTACGTGGCCGTCCACACCTTCCGGAATCTTCTGGATATTGTAATCATTGCCGCCCCAGGATGCCAATGTACCATCATCCAGAAGAGCAAACACAGTCTTATCTGTCATAGCAAAATCCTGTATTCTTCCCTGAATTTCGTCTGGTACCGCGTCAAACGCTGTCTCTCTCTTTGCAAGAGGGATCAGTCTTCCATCTTCTGTCAATGCAAGTCCGGTAGAGATGTTTGTTCGTACCAGTTTGACATTCTCATCTTTTGCCTTGGACGCCACGATATCTACCGCATTTTCATTTCCCCAGGTCACAAGGCTTCCATCCTCCAGTACGACGATGGACACCTGATATCCTGCCGCGATGGATTTCACTTTCTTACCCTGGACTTCCGAAGGAATCCGGTTCAGGTTCATCCGGTTGTAACCCCATGTAAAGAGTTCCCCTTCTTCGTTCATGGCCAGTACATGGTCCTGTCCGACCGCAATATCTACTACTTTTCCCATGTCAGCAGGAATTTGTTTCAACCGGTCTGTAAGAGTTCCCCACTCGTACACAACCCCATCGTTGTCAATCCCAATGCCGAATGTCGGACCCGCTTCAATCTCCTTTGCGTTATTTTTCAGTTCCTTCGGAACACTCAGGAAAGAAAATCCCGGTGCGATATTCTTCTGCGTCGGATCCTGGAAGTTCAGGTCCTGCTTCATCCAGATTGGCAGAATAAAGCACATCAGAAAGATTACAATGAAGATAATGGCGGATCCCATGGCAACTTTATTTTCACAAAGATGCTGGATAATTGTCCGGAAAGGACTTTGCATCTGTTCTTCTTCAAGAATAGACTTTGGTTTTGTGTCTTTTTTGCCTTTTCTTAACATGTTTTTCCTCCATTACTCTAATTTGATTCTCGGATCTACGAGGCAGTAACACAAATCGGTAATCAGATTTGCCGCCAGCGCCAGAAGAATATAGAACATCTGCATAGCCAGCGCAACCGTGTAATCCTGTTGGTTCAAAGAATCAATCAAAAGCTTTCCTACTCCTTTCCAGGAGAACAGTGTTTCAATAATAATGGAACCGCCGAAAATCGCCACGATGGATCCAACCACATATCCGGTGATCGGGATCAGCGCATTCCGAAAGGCATGTTTGTAGATCACCGTCTTCTCTCTAAGTCCCTTAGCTCTTGCCGTACGCACATAGTCCATAGAGAGCGCATCCAGAAGAGCACCCCGCACATATCTTGTCAGACCTCCAAGTCCCGCAAAGACCATAACGATCACCGGCAGGCACAGATGATAAAGATAATCGATGACCGCCCTCAGTCCTGTGTACCCGGCTCCGGTCGTCACCATACCACTGATCGGAAAGATCGGGAGAGTAATGGCGAAAAGGAAGATGAATATCAGGGCCGTGATAAAGGACGGGATACTGATTCCGATAATCGTTGTCACCTGAACAGTTGTGTCAAACGGTGAGTTCTGCTTCACGGCCGCCTTAATTCCAAGCGGAATCGTGATGAGGAAAAGGATCACATAATATACCAGGTTCAGGCAGACGGTATTACGCATTGGCGGCCCTACCAAATCCAGTACCGGAATCCGGTACACCGAGGAGTAGCCAAAGTCGCCTCTGAGCATGTTGCCAAACCAGCTAAAATACTGGATCACCAGAGGCTTATCAAGTCCCAGACGGGCTCTCGCCTCCTGGTAGAGCATCTCATATTTCTCAGGTGATACACTCATTTTCTGTCCTTCTACCATCATACGTGCCGGATCACCCGGAACCATCTTAAACAGGCAGAACAGTAAGACGGACAAAATCAGGAAGACAATCACCATGTAGGCAAGTCTTTTTAAAATGTATTTTACCATACCTAATTAACCCCACTTTTTCTACAAAAAGGAGACAGAAGAAGCCTGTCTCCTTTTTGCTTGTATTACATTCCGATACTTACTCTTCGATATATGCATCCAGAATGAAGAACCACCAGTTGTCGTAGGAACGTGGAACGAAATTCTTTAACTTCGGATTGTAAAACCAGTACTGGGTACCCGTGGAAAGAACCACCCCCGGCATCTTCTTGTTGATTTCTTTTTCAAATTCTACAAAAAGCTCACGGTATTTTTCTGTGTCGCCCGGTTCTACTTTCTGCATGGAAGCTGTGATGCTCTTCAGTTCCGGATCGCTGATACGGTAGTAGTTCCAAAGTCCCATTCTCTCCGGTGCGTCGTCGAAGAAATACCACCAGGAGCTGAACTCCGGCAAAACAACGCCGCAGGAAAATACGTTGTATGTGGCGTCAACGCCTTCTCTGTTCAGATGATTGACCATCTGTGCGAAGTCCATCTTTGTTCCCTCAAATTTCATACCGATCTTCTCAGCTTCCGGCGGAATGATCGTGTTGCAAAGATCTGTAAGGTCATCTTCAGAATAAGCCCATTTCAGTTCCAGAGGCATCAGTTTCCCGTCCACTTCTTTGTAACGTACTTTATCAGTACCTTCTTTAAATTCTTCACCCTTTTCATTGAGTGTCCAGCCGCCATCAATGAGTTCCTGTTTTGCCTTATCGATGTCGTATGTATAATGTGTCAGTTCCCCTTCCAGCTCGTCCTTTGTTTCCTGGTAGTCTTCCATCGCTTCTGTAGCAAGGCAGTCTACAACGCTTGCGTATCCGCCGGAAATCTGCTTGTTCACTTCATCACGGTCAATAATGTAAGCAAAAGCACGGCGTACTTCCGGGAACTGGCTTGCTCCGAAATCACATGCGAAACGGAACTCGCTTACACTGTCCTGCGGTACAATACCGTAGTTAGCTTTGATCTCTCCGTCTTCTACTTTTGTCAAAGTGGAGTCGATGGTCTCACCCTTGGAAGAATAGAAGTAATCTACCGTTCCTTTTTCAAACTCATCTCTCCATGTTTCGGTAGCGATCGGTTTCGAAATGATCGTCTCAACATGAGGTTTGGTTCCATCATATCTACCCAGATACTCTTTGTTGATCTCAAGTTCCACCGTCTCGGATCCGATATCCACATTCTTTAACTGATAAGGTCCGCAGACAACCGGTCTCTTATAACGGAATCCTGTGTTCGGATCCAGAAGCGTCTCTCTTAAGACTTCTGCTGTATACTGATCATTAAAGTAGCATCCGTTTCCATCGTCCAGGACATCTGTTCCAGGAGCAATAGCTGCCATCGGTTCCGGTGAAAATCCGATGTCGCCAAGTACATAGTAGTTTGGCAGGTTTTCAGCATCAACTGTAATAGAGAACTTGTAGTCTCCAAGCAGTCTTAGGCCGGTGAACTCTTTCTTCTCGCCATTACGGAACTCATTGTATCCGACCAATACACTTCCTGTCGTCGCATCGCCTTCACACTCCGCAAATTCCTGGGAAGAACGGTACATGATGCCAAAAAGATAATCCTTTGCCGTAATACCGGATCCGTCGTTCCATTTCAGGTTATCATTAATCTCCACAGTAAATGTTGTGGACCCGTCCTCATTTTCCGTTTCTTCATGGGACTTGACTACAACCGGATCCCAGTCAATGGTTCTGTCTCTGGTCGTATCCGTCAGATAGTAACCATTCATCAACCTGATAAATCCGGTGTTAGTAGCGTTTGCAGACCATCCATCCATCATATCCGGTGAGAGGGTACCCGGTGTGATCTGAACGACAAACTTTCCTCCAACCGGCGCGTCTTCCGGAGGCGCCTGGGGCTTTGCTGTCTGCTCTACGCCGACTTCGGTATCAGCGCTGCTTTTTCCGCTGTCTTTGGAAGCGTCATTGCTGCTGACCCCACCGCCGCTGCAAGCCGCAAGCGATACGGTCATAATCCCTGCAAGCAGACAGGAAATTACTTTCTTTCTCATAGTTCGTTTCTCCTTTCTCCTGTTCCGAAACAAAAAGAGCGAAAAGTTCTCCCACTCCGTCTCACCCTCCGCATAACAGACGGCACAAAAAAAGTCAGTCTGATCTTCCTTATGATATGACCTGATTGATGATAAACGACCCTACATGACTATGGTTTTCTCTCTTTCTATTTCTATGTCTTTTCTAACGCTTCTATTTTACTCCCCCCCGTAATATTTTGTCATACCTGGATTTGGGATTTTCTGGCCAACACTGTAAATACTGTCAAAAATTTCATAAAGAATAAGTCAAAACATACAAAAAATATAAAAAATACAAGTTTTTTATAATAAAACTTGACAAAATATTACGGGGGGGAGTAAAATAGAA
>NZ_NFLO01000040.1:0-2906 GCF_002160935.1 Drancourtella sp. An12
CGTATGGGATATCTCATCTTGAGGGGGGCTTCACGCTTAGATGCCTTCAGCGTTTATCCCTTCCCGGCTTGGCTACCCTGCCATGCACTTGGTAATGCAACAGGTACACCAGCGGCCGGTCCATCCCGGTCCTCTCGTACTAAGGACAGCTCCTCTCAAATATCCTACGCCCACGCCGGATAGGGACCGAACTGTCTCACGACGTTCTGAACCCAGCTCGCGTACCGCTTTAATGGGCGAACAGCCCAACCCTTGGGACCTACTTCAGCCCCAGGATGCGATGAGCCGACATCGAGGTGCCAAACCACTCCGTCGATGTGAACTCTTGGGAGTGATAAGCCTGTTATCCCCAGGGTAGCTTTTATCCGTTGAGCGATGGCAATCCCACTTTATACCACCGGATCACTAAGTCCTACTTTCGTACCTGCTCCACCCGTCGGTGTCGCAGTCAAGCTCCCTTCTGCCTTTGCACTCTTCGAATGGTTTCCGTCCATTCTGAGGGAACCTTTGAGCGCCTCCGATACCCTTTCGGAGGCGACCGCCCCAGTCAAACTCCCCACCTGACATTGTCCCCCAGCCGGGTCACGGCTGCTGGTTAGAAACCCAATACCGCAAGGGTGGTATCCCAACAGCGGCTCCATAAGGACTGGCGTCCTTACTTCTTAGCCTCCCACCTATCCTGTACATGCAATACCGAATCCCAGTATCAAGCTGGAGTAAAGCTCCATGGGGTCTTTCCGTCCTGGCGCAGGTAACCAGCATCTTCACTGGTACTTCAATTTCACCGGGTGCATTGTCGAGACAGTGCCCAAATCATTACGCCTTTCGTGCGGGTCGGAACTTACCCGACAAGGAATTTCGCTACCTTAGGACCGTTATAGTTACGGCCGCCGTTTACTGGGGCTTAAGTTCAAAGCTTCGCTTGCGCTAACCTCTCCCCTTAACCTTCCAGCACCGGGCAGGCGTCAGCCCATATACCTCACCTTTCGGTTTTGCATAGACCTGTGTTTTTGCTAAACAGTTGCTTGGGCCTATTCTCTGCGGCCAGCTCTCACTGGCACTCCTTCTCCCGAAGTTACGGAGTCATTTTGCCGAGTTCCTTAACAATGCTTCTCCCGTCGGCCTTAGGATTCTCTCCTCATCCACCTGTGTCGGTTTACGGTACGGGTACTGTACAAACAATAGCGGCTTTTCTTGGCAGCCAGCTCACGCGCTTCACTACTTTTTCTTCGCTCCGCATCACGTCTTCCCATTGCCCGGCGGTTTTTCCAACCGGACTGGTACCCCGCTTGCACCGGTCTCTCCATTCCCGGCTCGCGCTCTCTTTCTGCGTCCCCACAGTTCTGTTGTACAGCAGTACAGGAATTTCTGCCTGTTGTCCATCGACTACGCCTCTCGGCCTCGCCTTAGGTCCCGACTTACCCAGGGCAGATCAGCTTTACCCTGGAAACCTTGGATATTCGGCCGGAAGGATTCCCACCTTCCTCTCGCTACTCATTCCGGCATTCTCTCTTCCATACAGTCCACAGCTCCTTCCGGTACTGCTTCGCCCTGTATGCAATGCTCCTCTACCAATGTATCAAATACATTCCTGAGCTTCGGTGGTGTGTTTCAGCCCCGGACATTTTCGGCGCAGGACCTCTCGACTAGTGAGCTATTACGCACTCTTTCAATGGATGGCTGCTTCTAAGCCAACATCCTAGTTGTCTTCGAAATCCCACATCCTTTTCCACTTAACACACACTTTGGGACCTTAGCTGCAGGTCTGGGCTCTTTCCCTTTTGACTGCCCAACTTATCTCGTGCAGTCTGACTCCCGATAAGCATCAGCATGGCATTCGGAGTTTGATATTCTTCGGTAAGCTTTGACGCCCCCTAGGAAATTCAGTGCTCTACCTCCACCTGACTCTATCGAGGCTAGCCCTAAAGCTATTTCGAGGAGAACCAGCTATCTCCGGGTTCGATTGGAATTTCTCCCCTATCCACACCTCATCCCCACCCTTTTCAACGGATGTGGGTTCGGTCCTCCATTGCCTTTTACGGCAACTTCAACCTGGACATGGATAGATCACCCGGTTTCGGGTCTACTCTGACAGACTATGACCGCCCTCTTAAGACTTGGTTTCCCTTCGGCTCCGGACCTTGAGTCCTTAACCTCGCCTGCCAGCGTAACTCGCCGGACCGTTCTACAAAAAGTACGCGGTTGAACATTTTTCGTTCTTCCACAGCTTGTAAACACAGGGTTTCAGGTTCTCTTTCACTCCCCTCACGGGGTCCTTTTCACCTTTCCTTCACAGTACTATGCGCTATCGGTCACTAAGGAGTATTTAGCCTTACGGGGTGGTCCCCGCTCCTTCCTACAAGGTTCCACGTGTCTCGTAGTACTCTGGATCCTGCCGCGCTTCCTCGAATTTCATGTACGGGGCTTTCACCCTCTCTGGCTGGCTTTCCCAAAACCATTCTATTACTCTTGGAAGTCACTTGTGCAGTCCGAACCCCAGCATGCACGCACACTGGTTTGGGCTCTTCCGGTTTCGCTCGCCGCTACTCCCGGAATCGATGTTTCTTTCTCTTCCTCCGGCTACTTAGATGTTTCAGTTCACCGGGTTCCCTTCCATACGTTATGGATTGGCGTATGGATGACGGAGGTCTGCTCCGCCGGGTTTCCCCATTCAGAAATCTCCGGATCAATGGATATTTGCTCCTCCCCGAAGCTTTTCGCAGCTTATCACGTCTTTCATCGGCTCTTAGTGCCAAGGCATCCACCCTGCGCTCTTTCTAGCATAACCAACTTGATTCGGAATGCGGTTTCGAAAGACGGGATAACGAGAGGCTTCGCCTCGAGTTATTTAAATCTTTCACGGAGCATTCCGTAATCTCACATACCTAGCGTGATATGTGTTGGTC
>NZ_NFLO01000041.1:0-2087 GCF_002160935.1 Drancourtella sp. An12
CCTCGAAAGAAACGCATCCACTCCATCACATCTTCCGGTCCGCTGGCCTTTTTCTGAAGTTTCGGAAGCTCCAGGATCTGAATCTCCAGCTTATCTGTATACTTCTTCCCGGCCATTTCATCCCAGAAATGGACCGTCCGGTAACAGAAATCATCATCTGGAAATCGTTCAAAATTCAGGACGCTGACCTGAATACACTTCTTCAGGATGCGATAGCTTTCCCCTGCTTTGATCTGTCCTGCATACATTTTGCTCAGATAAAATAGCAGGCGTTCATCCCAGTATTCCACATAAAACACCTGCATTTCGATATCTATCTGCATTCCATCAGCCAGGCATACATGCACATCCAGAATTCCCTGCTTTTCCTCTTCTGCTTCTTTGGGAAGCTCATTTTCCAACAGGATCGTCTCATCAATTTCTTCCGGCTTAACCTGCAAAAGCACTGCAATAAATCCCTTTCTCGTCTTCGGATTTCTCATCAGTTCTTTGAAGCACCAGTCCACGGAAGGTTTCATGATAAAATCTTCGTTTCGGGCAGTTTGTCTTCTCTTATTCTGTGTCTTTCTTTTTCTTTTGTTGTTTCTCATAATTCGATCCTTTCCCGGCTTCTCATCCACTGGAAAAGGATGTTTCTGTCTGTTGTAAGTGTAGCACATTTTCTCCATTGGAAAAAGTGGTTTAGGGAATAAATGATCCTGATAGAAAAGCGAAAAAGAAACTGTCCGATTGCCAGCCATTAGATCTGCCGTATACAATAATAAGATTTGAATAATTCGGCGAATGCCTTAGAAATACGAAAAGCGAATGCTTTTCAGATATAGATAGAGTAACATATCAATAACGAAAAGACAAGAAACCAGAGTCCACTATTACAACCAAATATCGAGAAATCCTTCGCCAGAAAAGCTTAGGATTCAGTAAACGGAACATCGCACATAGCTGCGGAGTATCCCGTAACACAGTTGCCAAGGCCGTCAAACGGACGGCGGAAATGAATTTTTCCTGGCAAGTGAATCATAAGATGACCGACAACTCACTTGGAGAAATGCTTTTCCCCAAGTGAAAATCATCAACCAATAAAAAACTACCTGATGATAAAGTTATGATCTTACAGGACACGCTGTCAGGTTCTCCGTTCGATGATCCAAAAATAGAACCTCTTTGCCAGGGAACAGTACAGTGCTCTGTTATTTTTCACATATTCTTTCTCTATATAGGAATATATAGATTGAAATACCTTCTCTACATATTCTTTCTCCTCATCCACCAACTCCTGATCTCTAGACAGCGGGCTGATCCTGCTTGAAAAATACATATCCAGCTCATATATTTTATTTTTGATTCGGGGATGAACCTTGTACCTGTTTGTGAGCAAAATTTCCATAATAGAATTCTGCATCTCCAGAGATAAATCAGTATAATGCCATGCCATCGAATGGTGCTCATTATCATACAATTCTAAAAATGGCTTATAAAAGGTATCATTAATTTCCTTTCTTCCTTCCCGATAGTCCTCTCTATAACTTGTATATCTTCCAAGAAAAAATGTAAGGAGAGCCGTCATCATCGTAAGAACCGCTTCATTCTCCGTAACCCAATGCATTAACGCTTTCAATATCTTTTCCCCACACCTTATTCCATAGAATGTTCTGCCAATTCCACAAGCTTGCGAAACTCTTCTACTGTCATGTTTGCTTCTTCTGCAGCCTCCTCCAACGTCAGACGATTCTTCTGATAGAGCCGAATCAACATGACCTGACCACCTTGTATCATGCCTCGCTGAAATCCCCTCTTCCTGGCTCCCTCCATATTGGATCTGTAATCCAGGATTGCTTTCTCCCTGGCCTCATACTGTAAACGCTTCTTCTCATCCAGGCTCATCTTTACTAAATCCTCGTATGCTCCTTCCAGATATTCATTTCCCTTTGCCACTTCTTTCAGCTCCTCTTTATTCTGCCCTCGAAAGAAACGCATCCACTCCATCACATCTTCCGGTCCGCTGGCCTTTTTCTGAAGTTTCGGAAGCTCCAGGATCTGAATCTCCAGCTTATCTGTATACTTCTTCCCGGCCATTTCATCCCAGA
>NZ_NFLO01000042.1:0-1892 GCF_002160935.1 Drancourtella sp. An12
TGTGCGCCCGGCGGGCACACGTTCTAAGGGGTGAAAGTCCCTGACCCGCCCGGCAGTGGGAAGGGTGCAGCCAAAGGCAAGGGCGTCACCGTGAGGTGGGGTCTGAAGGAAGCCGGAGGCAAACCACTGGCCTGTAAAAGTTGTCCGGACAGGCTGTGAAGCGTGGATGAGATTGCATCACAAATCAAAGTCCAATAACTGCACGGAACGCCAGCAGTAAACGGGGCAGGTATAAGTGGGAAAGAACGTGTGAGTACCCGGGGAGATCTCACGGACATGACAAAGTGATAGAACATTCACAGCCATGGTCGAAAACGGTTTGTCGTGAGAAGTCAGCAGACCCCATATTACAATACCCGGTGGCTTAAGACACTGGGAAAGGGGGAAACAATAGGAGGTGCCACTTCCAAATGGAAACCAGACATGGAACTAAGTACAGACAACTTCATATTGAAGACTACCTGAGAGAGATACCTGCGGAACAGGGAAGGGGAACAGGAGTGTACGCCCAGGAATGGATTACCGGGAACCCTGACACCAACACGGACTTTTGGACGGACAACCTGCTTGATATCATTCTCAGAAGCGACAATCTCAACGCCGCATACAAGAAGGTGAAAGCCAATAAAGGTTCAGGAGGAATTGACGGAATGCAGGTGGATGGACTTCTGCCCTACCTGAAAGACCACCGGGACGAATTGGTCAGGCAGCTGAGGGAGGGAAAATACAAACCCAACCCCGTCCGAAGGGTAGAAATACCCAAAGAAGAGAAAGGAAAAGTAAGGAAGCTGGGAATACCAACTGTAGTAGACCGAATGATTCAACAGGCAATTGCGCAGGAACTCACTCCTATCTACGAAGAACAGTTTTCGGATAACAGCTACGGCTTCCGGCCAGGCAGAAGCGCGCATGATGCACTGGCAAAGTGCAGAAAATACGTGAATGATGGATATGTGTATGCAATCAGCATGGACTTACAAGCCTACTTTGATACGGTGAACCACAGCAAATTGATAGAGGTGCTGTCAAGAACCATTAAAGACGGACGGGTAATTTCGCTGATACACAAATACCTGAACGCCGGGGTAATGGAAGATGGAGGATTTCACGCAACATCAGAGGGGGTGCCACAGGGCGGCCCGCTAAGTCCATTGTGTGGAAACGTGATGCTAAACGAGCTGGACAAGGAACTGGAACGCAGAGGACATAAGTTCGTGAGATATGCCGACGATTGTATGATACTGTGCAAAAGTCGGAAAAGCGCAGAAAGAACGCTGGAACATATCATCCCTTTCATCACAGGGAAGCTATACCTGAAGATCAATCTCGAAAAGACGACAGTAAGCCACATCAGCAAAGTGAAGTATCTCGGATACGGTTTTTACCGACACAAAGGGAAATGCCGAATGCGGGTACACCCCGGGTCAATCAAGAAGATGAAGAACCATCTCAGGGAATTGACAGTAAGGGGAAACAAGTGGAGCAATACGGAAAGAGAAAAGAGACTCAGGAAATATACGACTGGGTGGATAAACTATTACCGATATGCGGATATGAAGAGCTTGATGGAGACAACGGACAAATGGCTCCGCCACAGAATCCGAGCGGTGTACTGGAAACAGTGGAAGAAGGTGCGAACGAGATATAAAATACTCCGGGCACTTCATCTTCCGGAATGGAAAGTGCATGAACTGGCGAACTGCCGGAAGGGAACATGGAGAGCGGCAGGAATGCTAAACTCTGTGCTTACCAAGGAAATATTAGTGGACAGACTTGGATATCCATCCATGACTGCCCACTATCTGAAAGTACGTGTAAACTATTGAACCGCGTAGTACCGAACGGTACGCTACGTGGTGTGGAAGGGGAGGGTCAAATCTCCCCTATCCGAT
>NZ_NFLO01000043.1:0-1770 GCF_002160935.1 Drancourtella sp. An12
TTTAAACTGTTTGTCATGTTGCTTTGCCATAATGAGATCCTCCTTCAGTACGATATTTCTATTATATCATGTATTGTCTATTTGGAATTTTCTCATTTTGACTTGCACTATTTATATACTAGCACCACTGAAAAGCAGAAAGGCAGAACGTGAGAGGGAAACGTCCGCTGGGAACAGCGCTGTCACGGGAAGCCGGTCAGTAAATGTTATGATTACAAAGAATGAGCCAGTAGTCGGCGGGAATATTTTCCATAGGGCAAGACCCTGGCAAGGAGCTAAGCTGACACCCTGGTTATGGGCAGGCGGGACGAAGGAAGTGAGGACCAGTGCAGAAATGTACAGAGATCCTGGTAGACACGGGAGGTGCGCTGCCATAGATGGATGGGTATACAAAAGGCCATGTAAAGCGGAAAAGAGAGACGTTTTATTTCGTATACCCATAACCACCTATTTTTGTACCAGATACAGAAAAATGCTCATGATCGAGGCTCGTTCATCTGAGATAGGAACTTAGAAATCCCTTGATTTTAAGGGGAAAAACACTTGACTAAATAGGGAGGATAAATAGAGTCTAACCGCATGTAATCAAGTAGTTGGTTAAAAATTTCAAATATGGAAACCAGTGTGAGCTTTGTCTTGGCATTACCAGTTTTAGAGAAAATTTACGATGGTAAACGTAATTTGGCAGTTAAAGAAGCTGTGGTATAGCTCTACAGAAAAATCTTTCGTAAACATAGTAAAGGGTGTTTCGCTTAGCGTACTATAGTTAGAAAAAGAGGAATATTTAATGTTGTTTTGTGCAGTTTAGTCCAGAACTTTTGGATGAAATTAGATTAAACGGGCTGGATGATACTAGGAGGGTAAAAGGCTTCCAGACTTGTGGAAGAATTTTTTAATTAATATATTGAAGTATATAGATGAGACAAGGAATAGAAAAAGTGAGATAGGGTAACGAGGTTTCAAAAGATGAAAAATGAAATACAAAAATTAAGCAAGATTGTTGATTGGATGTATGAAAACAGTCCGGAAGGAGTTGAGATATTATATGTCGAAGAAGCGTTCGACAGGCTTTATAGATGTATTGAAAATTTGGAACTGTCAGAGGAAGAAGAATTTGAATTCAGATGTTTAGAATATGAATATGAGCTAAACTATTTTTACAAATTTATACATCCAGAAAGTCAAATGGCAGAGGTTATCAATTATATTCTGGGAAGTTTAAATGGTATATTGTTTCAAGCAAATTTACATCAAAGAATAAAAAAACTTACAGAAAGAATATTTATTGTAGGTATAAAAGCGGCAGAGGAACAGGCACTTGAATTAATGAACTTAAAGATTATTCCAAATCAGTTGGCATGGTTATGGGAAGCGTATGCAGAAGAATATGTAAAAAGGGGAAAATTTAGGAAAGCGTTTCAATATTACTGGTATGCAATGGATATTTACTTATTTGTTACTGAAAATGAAGATGAGGATGAGCAGAAGAGGATTTTTTATGATGGAAGTAGTTTCTTATATATATCAGATATTATTTATAGAATCTATAATAAAGCAACAAAGCAATGTCATTGCTGGGAAGAGTGCATAAAAGAGTTTTTGAAACGATGGGAAAAACTAAAGGCATACAATTATAGTTATTTACTAAGACTTCCCATACCTGAAATGGGCTTCGCTCCTTGAAAATTCAATATTTCAGCTGACAAAATAGTGATTTATGCCCCTATAGACTCTGGATGGAGTGCGTTACGCAGATATTTCGGTAGTCTT
>NZ_NFLO01000045.1:0-998 GCF_002160935.1 Drancourtella sp. An12
CGAACTGGCTCTTTTAAGGAAGATTTTTCAAAGAACACTTTTTATCGGTTCCTAAATTCGGCAAAAACAAACTGGCTCCGTTTTACTTCTCTTCTGGCTGCTGATATCGTCAATAATGATCTCAAAGATCTAACGGACGATAGCAGGAAAAATGTGTTCATTGTTGATGACAGCCTTTTTAGTCGAACCAGCTGCAAGAAAACAGAACTGGGATCAAAAGTATTCGACCACACCGATATGCATTTCAAAAAAGGGTTTCGGATGCTTACATTAAGCTGGAGTGACGGAAATACACTGATCCCGGTAAACAGCTGTCTGTTAGCATCTGCAAAAGAAGCAAATATTATCGGTCCGGTAAAGAACTTTGATAACAGAACCATTGCAGGAAAAAGGCGCAAGCTTGCCCAGACAAAAGCACCTGAAGCAATGATGGCCTTGTTGGATACTGCTCTCAGTGCAGGACTAAAGGCTGATTATGTCCTTTTTGATTCCTGGTTTTCCAACCCGGCACAGATCACAGCCATCCATTCAAAGGGGATGGATGTGATTGCTATGCTCAAGAAAAGCAGCCGCATCAAGTATTCATACTGTGGTGAACAGCTGAATATCAAAGAGATCTATTCCAGGAACAAAAAACGCCGTGGCAGATCAAAGTATCTGCTTTCTGTTGACGTCATGGTAGGAAAAGAGAATCCTATTCCGGCGAAAATCGTTTGCGTAAGGAATAAAGCAAATCGCAAGGACTGGCTTGCTTTTATCTGTACAGATACGACCCTTTCCGAAGAAGAGATTATCCGTGTTTATGGAAAGCGCTGGCAGATTGAGGTTTTCTTCAAGACCTGCAAATCTATGCTGAACCTGATTGGAGAATGCCGCAGCTTATCCTATGATGCACTGACAGCTCACGTAGCTATCGTGTTTACCAGATACATGTTACTCGCAATGGAACAGCGCCAAAATGAAGATCAGAGGACGCTTGGCGAATTGTTCTTTTTCCT
>NZ_NFLO01000046.1:0-936 GCF_002160935.1 Drancourtella sp. An12
AAGACTACCGAAATATCTGCGTAACGCACTCCATCCAGAGTCTATAGGGGCATAAATCACTATTTTGTCAGCTGAAATATTGAATTTTCAAGGAGCGAAGCCCATTTCAGGTATGGGAAGTCTTAGTCAGGAATCTTTTATGGTAGATAAAGGAGATAACGTGTCTCCAAAGAAGAATTATCCTGAGGAAAAGGTAGTCGATGGTGTTACATACTACTTTGATGGGTGGTATACTAATGATGCCTGTATGGGAACAAAAGTAGAGTTTCCTTATACTGTCAATGGAGCAGTCAGATTTTATGCGCAGTATGTTGCCCAACGATATACATTACAGTATGATGCGAATGGTGGCAGCGGTACACCGCCTCAAGGTGGACAGTATGCAAGTGGTACTGAAGTGACAGTTGCATCCGGTGAGGGGTTAAGTAAGTCTGGCTATACTTTTAAAGGATGGAATATAAAAGCAGATGGATCAGGCACACCTTATCAGCCAGGAAGTACGCTGCTCTTTACCAATACAGACGTTACTTTATATGCTATGTGGGAGCGAGATACATCAGATTTTTCTGTGACTGGCATCGATACAACATATGATGGAATAAGCCATGAAGTAGTCCTGTCAGGTATACTTTTAGACGGAGAAAAGTGGCAGTATAAAGATGGGGATAGCTGGATAGATGTTCCTGAAAGTGGACTTTCGTTTACAGACTCGGTGGATAAAACATTAGAACTTCGTGTGATTACAAATGATCAGAACGCCATTTGGAACGGAACAGCACAAGTTACGATCGCAAAGAGAGAGCTGAAAGTCCATAAGGAAAGCAGCGCGTACTATAACGGGGAAACCCAGGTCATGAACATCAGTGAGGGAGACCTTGCAGAAGGAACTGTAGCTTCAGGTGAAAAGCTGACAGTGAAGGCAGGCATCAGTGGAAA
>NZ_NFLO01000047.1:0-933 GCF_002160935.1 Drancourtella sp. An12
CTGTCGAAGGCGGGACGGATAACTGGGGTGAAGTCGTAACAAGGTAGCCGTATCGGAAGGTGCGGCTGGATCACCTCCTTTCTAAGGGAAGAAGTAAGGGACGTTGTCTATTGTTGAGTGATCGAAGAGAGGGAAGAGGAAGTTCTTCGGGCTAAGGCTCGAAAGTACCTCGCCAAGCACTCAAGCTTCGCTGGTGGTGATGCGCCTGGGGGAAACACCCGTACCCATCCCGAACACGATGGTTAAGCCCCAGACGGCCGATGGTACTGCACTGGAGACGGTGTGGGAGAGCAGGTGGCCGCCAGCTACAAAAAAGAAATGAAGGAACCGGACTGGAAACAGGCGGAGGCCTTTGAGATAAATTTTAATATAGATACGGACATGAAGAAAGGGGACTTCATGACCACCCGACCAGCAGGGAAGTGCTGTTGACAATACGGTAAACGCCAGGCAGAAATGCCGGCGGTCATTTTACCAGTGATATGAAGTTTGAAGAAAACTTCAGATTTCATATGACTGATAAAAAATCAGTCAGCCGGTCAACAAAATATCTTTTGAATGACCGGGACGTGTACCTTGAAAACCGCATATAAGAACACAAATAGAAATATCAAGACATCCGAGGTAATGTGAACACATTATTGAGAACAACGGCAGATCAAACGATCTGCACTATCGACCAACACATATCACGCTAGGTATGTGAGATTACGGAATGCTCCGTGAAAGATTTAAATAACTCGAGGCGAAGCCTCTCGTTATCCCGTCTTTCGAAACCGCATTCCGAATCAAGTTGGTTATGCTGAAAAGAGCGCAGGGTGGATGCCTTGGCACTAAGAGCCGATGAAAGACGTGATAAGCTGCGAAAAGCTTCGGGGAGGAGCAAATATCCATTGATCCGGAGATTTCTGAATGGGGAAACCCGGCGGAGCA
>NZ_NFLO01000048.1:0-902 GCF_002160935.1 Drancourtella sp. An12
AAGCCGGGAAGGGATAAACGCTGAAGGCATCTAAGCGTGAAGCCCCCCTCAAGATGAGATATCCCATACGGAAGTAGTAAGACCCCTTGAAGACGACGAGGTAGATAGGGCAGAGGTGGAAGTGTGGTAACACATGGAGCTGACTGTTACTAATAGGTCGAGGGCATAACCAAGAAATGGTGGATAGGAAAAGCAGGATGACAGAAACGTGGACTTATATGTGGTTTTGAAGGTACATGAAGTATCTTGAATATTCCTCCTTAGCTCAGTCGGTAGAGCATGCGGCTGTTAACCGCAGTGTCGTTGGTTCAAGTCCAACAGGGGGAGTTTTCCTTTATAAGGAAAGAATGGCTCCGTGGTCAAGCGGTTAAGACATCGCCCTTTCACGGCGGTAACACGGGTTCGATTCCCGTCGGAGTCATTTAAGTTAATTGTAACTTAAGAACTAAAACTTCCCACACCAATACGGTGTGTTGAACCTTGAAAATTCAATATTTCAGCCAATAAAAAAGGCATAAACCTGTCCCGTTTGGTATAATGGAATTGACGAAAAACCATCTATACAAAGGAGATTTATGCCATGTCCAGTATACCACAAAACTATTGCGATGAGAACGAGTTAATTGATTGTGTTCAGAGATTTTTTTCCAGGCATCATGTCGGCAAGCTTCTCGCCAAATGCAATGGGATGAAAGAAAAAGGTGTTTCACCTGTTTCTCTGCTCCGCTACAAGCTCAGCAACATTTTTGTCGGAAGAAGCATGTATATGCAGCAACGAACTGGCTCTTTTAAGGAAGATTTTTCAAAGAACACTTTTTATCGGTTCCTAAATTCGGCAAAAACAAACTGGCTCCGTTTTACTTCTCTTCTGGCTGCTGATATCGTCAATAATGATCTCAAAG
>NZ_NFLO01000049.1:0-683 GCF_002160935.1 Drancourtella sp. An12
TGATTCGGAATGCGGTTTCGAAAGACGGGATAACGAGAGGCTTCGCCTCGAGTTATTTAAATCTTTCACGGAGCATTCCGTAATCTCACATACCTAGCGTGATATGTGTTGGTCGATAGTGCAGATCTTTTGATCTGCCGTTGTTCTCAATAATGTGTTCACATTACCTCGGATGTCTTGATATTTCTATTTGTGTTCTTATATGCGGTTTTCAAGGTACACTACACAATCAATCAAAAACGGCGTTGAAAGCTCGCTTTCATAAGACGGTTTTGAATTGATTGGTTTGCGTGCCTGCACGCGACCGAGCAGCCTGGCTGCGAGGTGTAGTGTCGACACTTCTGACTGATTTTTTATCAGTCATATGAAATCTGAAGTTTTCTTCAAACCTCATATCACAGATAACATTTTTCTTTTTTTGGAGCTGGCGGCCACCTGCTCTCCCACACCGTCTCCAGTGCAGTACCATCGGCCGTCTGGGGCTTAACCATCGTGTTCGGGATGGGTACGGGTGTTTCCCCCCAGGCGCATCACCACCAGCGAAGCTTGAGTGCTCCTCTTCGATCACTCAACAATAGACAACGTCCCTTACTTCTTCCCTTAGAAAGGAGGTGATCCAGCCGCACCTTCCGATACGGCTACCTTGTTACGACTTCACCCCAGTTATCCGTCCCGCCTTCGAC